>DPLM01000157.1 GCA_003541985.1 Deltaproteobacteria bacterium
AATTCTTTCCTTCACTTGTCGAATTGCTTCAGCTAGATTCGCAGCCTCTTCAGGAGTGTACCTCAGTATTCCAAAAGTAAGTCTTAGCGCAGTTTTTTTGCCGATTCCAGGTAGCCTAGACAACTCAAGGGATAAACGTTCCAACGACTCCGGATACTGCATGCTCACTTCTTATCGGTGAACAGTTGATGACCTTGCCGAGCTGCTGTGATTTCAAGCCCAAGGGGTTCGCTGACTGTAATTTCGACACCCTCGGCTTTTGGATCCCATTGCTCTGGGTAATTGCTCAAATGTTCTGAAGTCATATTCTGCAAGCGCTTTTGATACTCTTCTTCACGTGTTCGGAGTTGCTTAATCAACGACTTCATTCCTCCACCAACAAACTTCATCACCTTGGACGATTTTTGTTTCTCTTTGAGCTTATCTAGCTTGTCCACATTTCTTTGTGAAATTGTGAATTCAGCTCGGATGTCAATCGGGATTTCTTCTTCCTCAACAAGTGTGCCGCACTTATGGATTCGACCTCCGGGCATCCTCATTTCAGTGTACTCTATCGTATTGCACTGTGGGCAATGGAGCCAAATTAACCAGCCCTCAATTTTGCGACTTTCTTTCTTTGCTTTTCGATCCGCTAACCTTTCAGCGAAATTGATCACCTTGCTCATTCAAATCCCATCAGAGTCTTGGAGAGAGTCCCTGCATCAAAAGGTTTGAGAATGTGAGCACTGATCCCCGCTGCTTTGCCCATGGCAAGCTGATCGTCTAAAGGATCCATTAGCATCAGTAGGACAGGAAGAGACTTTTTTGAACGCGTTTCCCTGATCTGCTTGATTAGGTCCACACCTCGCACACCATCCAAATACCAATCAACAAGTACCAAGTGATATTGATAGCGCTCCAGCAACTTGATTGCCTCGTCAGGATCTTTGGCTTCATTGCAAAGTTCAGTACCCAGATCTTTGAGTGTCTGGCGAATCATTCTTCGAGAAGTGTTGAAATCATCCACGATCAAAACACGTGTTTCTTCTCCGATTTCCATCAGGGAACCTCATCGAACAGGTAAGGATAGAGGAATTTGTTCAAGGAAAAGTAGATTTTTTAAAGCAGGATTGGGACCGTGACGATTACTCAATCCTTTACAAGTGAGAGAATCAACTCAAATTCTTCTTCTGTAACAGGCTGAATAGAGAGGCGCATTCCCTTACGCAGGAGAAACATTTCTTTCAGTTCGGGAATATTTCTCAATTCTTTCAAAGTTATGGGAAGCGAAAATTCACTCTCAAACTGAACATCTACCATTAGCCAGCGAGGGTTTTCTTCAGAACTGTTTTCATCGAAGTACTTACTTGTAGTATCCCAGGAAGTGTGATCTGGGTATGCTTCACGGACAACCCTTACAGTACCGACAATTGCAGGTTCAGCCTGACGACTGTGGTAGAAAAATGCCCGATCACCCACTTTCATTCCATCGCGCATCAGATTTCGAGCCTGGTAGTTACGAATCCCATCCCAATGCTCTGTCTGATTGGGACAGTTCTTGAGGTCTTCTAGCGAGAAAACATTCGGCTCGCTCTTCAGCAACCAATGCCTCATCGTTTCTTCATTTAAGCGAAATATTTATCAACTCCCAGGGGCTGCATTTGACCTCAGGATAAACCAATGAAACCAGAGTGAAGTCGTTCAAATGTCACCCAATTTTCTCGACTAATACTAGCCAACTGCTATGCATAGAGAAGGTCGCCCACACGAAACTCGAACAGGGTACTTTTGGGCTCTCAGGGATTTGGGAAAATAGCACCAAGCAAACATTGTAATAGGGGCTATTTGGAGCATACAAATGATAACGTTTCATCCAGCAAATAGCCAGACGCTGTTCTGAAATTTGCAGTCTACAAAAGATTCCATTATCAGTAGAGGAAGATTCATTGCTCTTTTTTTTTCTGCAAATTACTGATTTTCTGGGCGCAGCGGGCGCAGCACTTGTCCAGCTTGCCACATTTCCTGGTTGCGCACGATTTCCAGCTCCTTCTCCAACTTGTCCCGATAATCAGGCTGTGAGTTAGTTTCAATAGATCGTTTGGCCTCATCTCCACGAATCACGCTCTGGTAGCATTCCTCCACGACCGGCTTGATCGCAGCATGGAACTTGGGCGCCCAGTCGAGCGCACCGCGTTGAGCGGTCGTTGAACAGTTTGCATACATCCAATCCATTCCACGCTGGGAAACCAGTGGATAGAGACTTTCAAGAGCTTCTTCGATGGTCTCGTTGTAAGCTTCTGATGGGGAATGCCCGTGCTCACGTAGCACCTCATATTGAGCCAGGAAAGCCCCTTGAAGCATTCCCATCAAGACACTGCGTTCTCCGGTGAGATCACTATGTACTTCTCGCTCAAAGGTAGTCTCAAAAAGATGTCCAGAACCAATAGCAAATGCTGTCGCAATGCAACGATCTCTTGCCTTGCCAGTGTAATCCTTGTGAATGGCAAATGAAGAGTTAATGCCACGTCCTTCGAGGAAGTGAGTTCGAACGGTCAGGCCGCTGCCCTTGGGGGCACAGAGAATCACATCAACATTAGCTTGAGGAACAATGCTAGTGTGATTTTTGAAGACAATGCCGAAACCATGTGAGAAGTAAAGGGCATCTCCATCGTTCAAAGAGTCCTGAACCATTGGCCACAGAGAGATTTGTGCAGCATCTGATACTAAGTACTGAAGAATGGTTCCTTTTTGAGCAGCTTCTTCCATCTCAAAAAGATTTTCTCCAGCAACCCAACCATCTGCGAGAGCTTTGTCCCAGCTGCGCCCTGGTCGAACACCCAAGACAACGTTGAAGCCTTGATCTCGCATGTTCAAACCTTGCCCGCGCCCTTGTGGACCATAGCCTAGTATCGCTGTTTTTTCATGGTCGAGGATATCCTTGCAGCGCTCAGGAGGATAATCACTGCGTTCGATGATTGTTTCACGGAAGCCGTTGATATTGATTTCCTTCATGTTCGTTGCGCTCCTTGAAAATTTTTTGGTTGGCTGTTAAGAAACTAACCAACATAGAAATCCAACTAAAAATGTCAATCTTTTCACAGGTAAAAACGGGGCTAGGGAACTAAAAACTGCTTGCACTTCCGAAACAGTCAGATATATATATTGTTTTTCGATGAGTTCCCCAATAGCTCAGTTGGTAGAGCAAATGACTGTTAATCATTGGGTCGCTGGTTCGAGTCCAGCTTGGGGAGCCAGTCGAATCAGTCAATTAGCTTTCTTCCATTTTCTCCTAATCCCTCCAATATCGAATCTAGGCGCAAAACAGGCGCACGCAAT
>DPLM01000387.1:0-152 GCA_003541985.1 Deltaproteobacteria bacterium
GCAGCCTTTGCACGATCAACTGGTGTTGACTTCAGAATTGTCCAGGAACCTACGTCCTGATAACCAACTTTCTGTCCTTCTTCCCAGTATGGACCATGAGGGCTTGGTGCCATTCTCCAAAGCGGAGTACCACTTTCATCAACGGTATTGTT
>DPLM01000387.1:516-7296 GCA_003541985.1 Deltaproteobacteria bacterium
GCAGTGTACCAGAAAATTTGCTGGGCCACGTTACCCTGGGATAGTGCAGGTAATGATTGATAGAAATCATATGAAGCAGCCCCAGGAGGAGCATATGCCCGCAGCCATTCATCCCATTTGCGAATTGCATAAACTGCGGCGGGACCATTTGCGGCGCCGCCCCTGCTTACAGAAGCGCCCACTGGATTACAGCTGCCAGCTTCCATTCGAATACCCCATTCATCAACAGGTATTCCATTTGGCTCACCCTTAGAACCTGCTCCAGCCATTGATAACCAAGCATCAGTCATCCTCCAGCCCAAGTCTGGTGCTCGTTTGCCGTAGTCCATGTGTCCGTAAATCTGCACACCATCAATGGTTTTGACATCATTTGAGAAGAACTCTGCGATATCTTCATAGGCAGACCAGTTGACTGGAACACCTAGATCATAGCCATACTTCTGCTTGAAGGCCGCTTGAAGATTTGGTCGGTCAAACCAATCTTTGCGAAACCAATAAAGGTTTGCAAACTGCTGATCGGGCAGCTGATACAAGTCACCATCTGGACCGGTAGTAAACTGAACACCCATAAAATCATTTAGATCTAGGGTAGGTGACGTTACATTCTTGCCTTCTCCAGCCATGAAGTCGGTTAAGTTATAAGCCAACTGCAATCGGGAGTGTGTCCCGATCAAATCGCTGTCGTTCACATACGCATCGTAAAGATTCCTCTTTGTTTGCATCTGGGTCTGAACAGCCTGAACAACCTCACCTTCTCCCAGCAGTTGGTGGTTCACTTTAATGCCGGTGATTTCTTCAAATGCCTTGGTCAGAACCTTGGACTCATAGGAGTGAGTCGGAATGGTTTCTGAGAGAACATTGATCTCCATACCTTTGAAAGGCTCAGCTGCGTTGATGAACCATTCCATTTCGGCCATCTGCTCAGATTTTGAGAGTGCAGAAGGCTGGAATTCACTGTTGATCCAACGCTTCGCCTCTGGCTTTCCAGCTATCGCAGTAAAGGCACTCATCGTCAGCGCTAACGCCGCGCTCATGAAGAGCTTGCTAAATTTCATTATCTTCCTCCTTTTAGTGCTACCAACTCTATAGTGACAGTAAATCGCAGTCGGGCAACATGCTAAACTGCCTGTATGACACGGGGGCATACAATGCAATTGAATTTGACTTTTGTCAAATTTTTTTTCTATTGAGTAAATCTAGATGAAATTTGTTGTCTCAGAATTTTTTTGAAAATAGAACTATCCGGTCATATGGGCTGGAGAAAAACATTATGCAGCCAAAGATTTCATTGGCCAACTACTCTTGAAATGAGAACAACTAGCGATGAATTCTTTGTTCTAGAAAAGATTTACTTTCTGTCGAAAGCCATTCTTTTTGGTCTTCAATTAATAGGTTCCATTCCTCCATTAAAAAAGAAGGGGAAGGTTCGTTACTGCAGGTTTGACGCATGAACCTGCAAAATTCCTTGAAGTGCAGTGCATCTCGCATAATGATGGTCTCATATGATGTTAATATAAATGAGTCACATCCTGTGCTTTTGTACGAACTGCCATTCCATTGACTTTTTATTTGTCTAATAAATCTGCATTTTATGTTCCACTATTTGGAAAAATAATATGGCCGAAAAGCGAATGACCAAGCTGAACCCTCTAATAAAACCCCCAAATCCACTGGATCTAGAAAATGATATCTTTATTCCTGAAGATGAAGAAAGTTTCCCTAGGGTGAAACGCTTGGAACAGTTGAGGAAAGAGCCAAAGCGAACACTTCGGCTTGTCAAACGTTGGTTAAGGGAAAGCTAGGATGTTTGCAGGACCCGACTAGCAATTCTGGCTTCTGGTAGGTTTCTTTCTACCAAGCAAGCCACTCTTGTTTTGGTTCACTCAATAAATTCCCCTACGCTTGAAATCCTCGCTCCAAAGCCGCCATTACCTGATCTAAATTCTTCTCGCAGCCCACAGCTAGTCGTACCAAATATCTCGAAATTCGTAATTCTTCGAGTTCTTGATCGCTGGCACGATAATGGGCTAGCATTGCGTAAGGACAAATCATTGAGGTGTTTGAACCAAGACCAGGTGCTTTGTGAAGTGGTCGGAGGTCTGCGTCATAGAATCGGCGTATTCCATCAAGGTTATCATTCTGCAAAACAAAGCTGATTAGGCTGCCAGCTCCCTTTAACAACTTTTTTGCCAATTCATGACTGGAATGGGATGGTAACTGATTGAAACTTACAGAACGAACTTTTGGATGAACTTCTAGGAATTGAGCGACCTGAACTCCATTAGAATTAAATCGCTCCATCCGCTCAGGGAAATTCTCCATACAGTCAAATAGGGCAAGGACCTCCCATGGTGACATGAAGTTCTGCCATTCAGACTGAAAGGCTTTCAATTGAGCAGACCAATATCCATAACGAGTCAGCAAAACTCCTCCCCCATGTTGGTTGTTTCCACACAAGTATTTTGCCGTGCTGTGGATCACCATGTCAGCGCCCCATACCAGAGGTTGAGCATTAGTAGGTCCAGCTAGTGTGTTATCCACAATTACAGGGATCTCGTATTTTTTTGCTATCGCCTGAATTCTTGGAATGTCTGGTACTTCTCCGAGCGGATTAGTAATGCTCTCCGTGACAATTCCAGCAACTGATTTGTCTTCAAGCACCTCTTCTAATTGTTCCAGTTCATCAGTATTGAGAAAAATCGGCTCGCCGCTACCCCCCCTCCATTTATCAAACATCAATAGGGAGTAGGTGTCCGTATACAGCAACCCTATAGCCACAAAGCGTTTAGGTTGCTTGCTTTGGCATCGCCTTCTTGCCAACTCCATCGCAGTTGCGACTGCATTCATACCCGAAGGGAACATAAAACATTCTTTCGCCTCCTCCCACTCAATCAGTTGAGCACAGATTTTTTTGGTAGCTTTTAAAGACGATGAAGTCGGGACCGCCACATTATTCTTCCAAGCATCTATGTTTCTGACTGAGAGCAAGGCTCCTCTTCGCTTTCGCAATTGGAAGAGACCCTCCATCAACTCATAGTGTTGGCCAAGGACAACCCCACCTGGTGTTCCCATTTTTTCTGTATCACCCACCCAAAACTCCTTTTCTTGCTTGATGGGCAATGGTTCAAAAGACTGTGTTGAATACCAGATAATCTGATCATGCTCGGCATGCTGGTCCTCATCAAACCATTCATTTCTTTGATCAGCACCCGAATCGGGAATAATCCAGAGTCGTTGTTCCATCGAATCAGATCCAACAGATTTCCACTCTGTCAGCCAGGAAGGTAGAGGCTCTTTTATTTGCCAGGCAATCCGAAGTTTAGGCTCTTTTGTTAGTAAAAAATCTATTAATTCACGCAGAGCGCCTTGGACTGAAACAAAAGCTAGGGCTCGAGCGACCTTGTACTTCTCTTGGAGATGTCGTTGCCACTCATACAAGACAGGCCTATCCACCATTCGGTAGTAACCCCAAATCAGACGACAGCGGTTTTCTTCATAATCTATGACTGTCTGCAAATCTGGCATTTCAGCAGTAGTGCCATAATTTTGACCACCAACTGGTTCCAAAAAGCGCGAGGGTATAGGGTCGTGCGGAGCAGAGGTAGAAGAATCCGTTGCCATATTAGGATTAATCTAGAGGATCAGCGCAGTTGACTACGCAACTCATCAAGGAACTGCCGATGTGATTCTCGTATTTTGAAAACCAGCCGAATTTGTCTGATTGCCAATAACAAAAACAAGAGGATTAAGCATCCCATCAGGGAAAGTGACAGCAGAGGAGGAAAGCTCAACAGCCAATCGCTCAATGCATGAAAATGGCTCATGTAGCTAAAGGTTCGTTGTATTTAAATGAATGACATTATGCTGAGCATCCAACTCAGCCCATTGTCCTAACAAAATTGGGTGATTGACTTCTCCATGCCCGTGAGGTAGGCCAATCGCCATTGGGAGATTTAAATCACCAAGAACGTCTAATAGAACATCCTTAATTTGGTTTATTGTACCACACTCTACGAATTCACCAAAAACAAAAGCCCGGACTTTCTCAAATTGGCCGCTTTGCCTCATCTGGGTCAGCATGCGATCCAAACGATAAGGCGCTTCGCAAACTTCCTCGAGAAAAAGGATTGAATTTGTTAAATCTACCTGGGCCACAGTTCCCATGGCAGAAAGGATTACAGAGAGGCACCCCCCGCTGAGCCTTCCTTTCACAGATTCAGCATTTTGCAAGAATTGGACGGGAGTAGAGGGAAATTCCAATTTGAAAAGGGCGTTCTTGAGGGCTTCACGGTTCTTACCTGCCTGTGGACCACCCACAAATTGTGGTGAAGCAAGCGTGGGCCCATGACAAACCAACCAATCGGTGTGGCGTTGGAGGTAGTGAAGCAGTAGGGAGCAGTCGCTGAATCCAATCAACCATTTGGGTTTGTCGTGCCAGGAAGCCGGTTGAAGCAATGGCAGTACTCGAGCAACTCCGTAACCCCCTCGAATGCAGAAGACTGCCCGAACCTTCTCATCTTCAAGTTGTTGCTGAAATTCTGCGGCTCGATCTTGATCAGTACCCGCCAGATGCAAGTGAGAACGGGTAAGTTTAGGAGTATGGGTCACTTGGAGGCCCCAATCTTCCTCTAGGATTTGAAAAGCTCGCTCTGCTAAGCGTGGCTGCTCCAAATTCAATTTTGAAGATGGTGCTACAACCGCGACGGCATCTCCTCGCTGAAGCGGGGGTGGACGTATCATCTCATGTTTTGTTTGTACCGCGAGCCATCACCAGTTTCCCAGAGCGGACCATTTCCTTGAGCCCCATAGTGTTGAAGAGTTTTTCCATAGCATCGATTTTCGAGGAAGATCCAGTTGACTCTACAATTAAAGATTGGTCCGTGATATCGACAATCTTAGCCCTAAATACATCGACAACCTGTAAGACCTCTGACCGCTTTTCTAGGCCAACCAACAATTTAAAGATTGCTAATTCGCGTTCAACCGATTGATTGGGATCGTGATGACTAGCGTGCACAACATCCACTAACTTATTTAACTGCCGGAGAATCTGATCTAGTGTTTCAGGATCACCCTGAACAACAACCGTGATTCGGGAAAACTGGTGATCTACAGCTGGTGAGACCACCAAAGAATCAATATTGTAGCCTCTTCTCGCAAAAGTTTGCGAGAGACGCATCAATACCCCTGGTTTGTTGTTGACGTAAATACTAATTGTAAATTCTTCCATGTATTTTCTTAAAAAGAGAGGCTGCGTTCAATCTGAAAGTTTCAATCTCTAACATAATTCCAGTACGCATAAGGCTTATATTCGAATGCCTCTCAGGTGCTTCCTACAGGCTTCTCGAGTTTACGGTCCTTCGGCTTCTCAATGAGCATGTCCTTCACGGCAGCTCCTGCTGGGATCATCGGGAAGACATTGTCTTCTTTTACAACCTCAGCGTGAATAATGCAGGGCCCATCATTGTAGGCAAGTGCCTTCTTCAAAATCTTAGTCACATCCCCGGCGCGTCGAATTCTGAAACCTTTCACACCATAGGACTCACCAAGTTTCACAAAATCTGGGTTTCCGTCGAGTTCGCACCCACTCAGTCGCTGGTCAAAGAAAAGCTCTTGCCACTGACGAATCATTCCCAAGTAGCGATTATCAATTATTAAAATTTTAATCGGAACTCTCTGGAGCGCTGCTGTGGAGAGTTCTGCCAGCGTCATTTGGAAGCCACCATCTCCCACTACAGCTACTACTAGATCGTTTGGACACCCCAACTGGGCACCAATCGCAGCTGGGAATCCGTATCCCATTGTCCCAGCACCTCCACTGGAGAGCCATTGACGTTCCCGCGAGCTTTTGCAAAACTGGGCTGCCCACATTTGGTGCTGGCCGACATCAGTACTGATTATACCTCTGGATTCAGAGAGCCGATCCAGCTCATCAAGAACATATTGTGCTCGTAATCCACCCCGCTTTGGATACTTAAGTGGATACTTCTTTTTCCAAGAAGCAACTGATTTCAACCAAGGACCTGAATCTAATTTTTGGACATGCGGAATCAACTCCTGCAATACCAAGCGTGCATCTCCATTGATAGACACATCAGGCTGAATGATTTTTCCGAATTCAGCGGGATCGATATCAATATGAATTTTGCTAGCAGTTGGGCAGAATTCACTTACTTTCCCAGTAATGCGATCATCCCAGCGGGCTCCAATGGCCATAATCATGTCACAGCCAACAACCGCCTTGTTTGCGTAAGCGGTTCCATGCATGCCGAGCATACCGACAGATAATTCATGGGTTTCTGGAAAGGCTCCTTTACCTAACAAGGTCGTTGTCACAGGCGCTTGAAGCTTTTCAGCCAATTCAAGAACTTCCTTAGCTGCACCAGCACCAACGGCCCCAGCCCCCACATATAGAAGTGGGCGCCTGGATTCCATGATAATATCTGCAGCTCGAACAATATCGTCTGCGTTGCCTTTCATCGAGACTTCGTACCCAGGGAGATCAATGTTTTCTGGAAAGCTTGATACGCATTCTGCTGAGACAACATCTTTTGGTAAATCAATCAATACTGGACCAGGTCTGCCGGTAGTTGCCAAATGGAAGGCTTCTTTCACGACTTTCGGAAGTTCATTCACATCCTTCACTAGATAGCTGTGCTTCACAACAGGAATAGTCACGCCGAAAATGTCAGCTTCCTGGAAAGCATCCTTGCCCAAGTTGGGCGTTATTGTCTGCCCTGTCAACACGATGAGCGGAATAGAATCCATCTGTGCAGTCAA
>DPLM01000043.1 GCA_003541985.1 Deltaproteobacteria bacterium
TCTGGAACTGGACGCAGGACAAGTTCGTGCACTCGGCCTTGCTGTTGGCAGCACCCTTGCCTATCGCTGGTGAGGCGATGAGGCCTTCCCTATGAGCAAAGATTCCTTGACGGTTGTTCGCAGCAACGGTGATCGTGAACCGTTTCTGCGTGGCATTATGACACGCACCCTGACAGAGCAGGGCGTGTCCTTCGAAAAAGCCTACCTCATTACCAAAGAAGTCAAGAAGAAGCTGAACCGACGTCGACAGATCACTTCAACAGATCTGGGGTTGCTACTGGAAAAATATCTGGAGCAGAAGCATCCTCGTCTTCAGCGTAATCCTGTTAAATCAGAGCTTCCTCAACTCTGGGTACATCGTGGTGAGAGTCGTTATCCTTTTTCAAAAGGAATGCTTAGCCAGTCGATCACTTCTGCAGGGATTTCGCCAGGTAAGGCCTACCTGATTTCCCGCCAGATTGAGCAGGACCTGATTCTGTTGGGCAACTTGGAGATCAAGTCGGAGGAACTGATCCAGTTGGTGCAGCAGCAACTACAAGCCGAGTTTAATCCTGACATTGCCCGTACTTATGAAGTTGCCAGTCAGATCAATGATCTGCCACATCCTGTAATTCTCTACGTCGCTGGTGCTCCAGGAACGGGAAAATCAACACTGGCTCAGGCACTTGCCAGCCGTCTAGGCATTCTCAATGTGGTGGGTACGGACAGTATCCGTGAAGTGATGCGCCTTTCCTTCAGTAAAGAAGTTGTGCCAACGCTTCATGTCTCTTCGTTTGAAGCAGGCAGTCAGTTGGTTTTTGATGAAAAGAAAGCCTCACAAGAAAGAACGATTGCAGGGTTCGTTTTGCAGTCCCAGCAGGTCTGTGTGGGAATACGCGCGATGGTGCGTAGAGCGATTGCTGAAGGTTCAAATTTACTGATTGAAGGAGTTCATTTGCTGCCGTTTCTGGTCAGGATCCCGGAGTTTGAGGGTCGCGCTTACCACATCCCGCTACTGCTTCGACTTCAGGAAGGAGAAGATCATATGAATCGTTTCCGAATCCGAGGCAAGTTGCAGCAGCGTCGAGCAGAAAAACATTACCTCAAACACTTTGAGGAAATTCGTACCGTTCACGAATACTACCACCAGCAGTCCCAGCAGTTTGACTTAGATCAGGTTGATAACGTGGAACTGGACCAGACAATCCAACAGTCGCTTCAAATTGTTCTCAGTAACTTGCAGGAACAACTCGCCAACTAATTTTTTCCCTTTCGCGCAGACAATCTTGTGAGTTCAGTGGCCTCTTGGCCTTCCTTTGACAAAAGAACAACAGGCATTAGCAATCCGGGTTATCTAGGCTGCTCGCTTCGTCATAATGTTCCCGATGATCAGTGTCGATATCTGGTCTGTATACATTCCGTGGAAGGTTACTTCACTTAATCTGACCCTACTGGATTTCAGTAAGCTGCTGATCCGCTTCGCCATCAGTTCAATTATCTCGACACAATTTGGAGGACGTCGACTGATTCCTCGTTTTGGGGTAGGGCTATTGATAATTGCAGCGATATTTCGCTTTTCTTCTTACCTCGCGCTGGTTGTCCTTGCTCCTGCTTATGTTACGGTGCTGTTGGCAATTATCCCATGTAGTTTCTTCTTCAACTTTGTCGCTCCTTCTGTCACCGCAGAAACTTTTCGGATGGAGAAGTTGACTGGCTGCTTTCTAATGCTGATGCACAGCGCCTTCTTCTCTGCAGAACCGCTAGTCGGGTCGATAGTTGGTGTAACCCCAGTAAAGTTGGAAGTTCCAGCTCACTGGGTCTTTCCTGTGACAGCTGATATTAGAATGCTTGTGAGCTTGTTACTCTGGAAGATTTGTTTGCAGTGAGAGCGTCCAATTCGTACACAGGCGCCTCCATCGCGACTGCCAGATCGGCTGGTCCTAGGACTTGGTATTCTTGGTACTCTCAGTCTGAGCGCGATTGGCATTGTCCTAAATTTGGCCTGCGCTTTAGTTAACACGGGACATGTTCGTATCCACGGCTTACGGAAGGGTGATTGTTTTTGCATTCAGCCTGGGTGAGATTGCAGCACGATTACGTGGAGAATCACTGATCCAGCGTCTTGGAGAAATATGTATTGGAAGTAATGCGATGATTTTGGGAGGAGTGGTTCTACTTCCAGTTGTGCTTCCTCAAAATCCTACGCTGATCGTAGTGGTTTTTCTCTTTTTTGGCTTTATCAGCGCTAACTTTTACCCAATACGATGCGTAATGCTGCTTAAATTAACCTTCAAAAGGCTGGGGTCAACATTGCAGATGTCAACACCCTGTCAATGACAGGAATGCTCTTCGGTCCTCCCTTGGTTGGCCACATTGCCTGACTTAGGCTATTCAAAACACAAGAAACTTTGTCGTGTTTTGAACGGATTCTAACCTGCCCCGCCTTCTTCCTCTTACAAATTCACTACTTGTGATCACTTGCTTGATTTTTAGGCTAGTTGCTCAAATTATAGGCGACTGAAATTCTCTTCAATTTAAATTAATTGTTAAAAATTAATTAAATTCAGTGTTTTATGGAAATAAAATTCAAGGTCTTGTTCATGCTGCTATAAAGAGTTAGCCATCATATTTCAGATTTTTTCACTCGTTCGCTGTGGGAGGCTTATGAGAACGATCCTAATTTTTTTAGGAATGCTTGCGGTTGTGCCGATAGCAGAGGCAGCAGATCCTGCACTTAATACAGGGAATACCGCATGGATTCTGACATCGACAGCGTTAGTGTTGTTCATGACACTGCCAGGGTTAGCCCTTTTCTATGGAGGCTTGGTCCAGACTAGAAATGTCCTCTCTATCCTAATGCAATGTTTTGCCATCACAGGCCTAGTCACTGTCCTCTGGATACTGGGAGTATACAGTCTGGTATTCGGAGAAGGAAACGCATGGATTGGTGGGCTAGGTAAATTTCTTTTTGCAGGTGTTGTTGAGGCAGAGATGACTGGTGATATCCCAGAAACGGTTTTCTCAGCTTTTCAGATGACGTTTGCCATCATCACCCCAGCACTGATTATTGGAGCTTTTGCTGAACGTATTCGCTTTAGTGCAGTGCTAGTATTCAGCGGTACTTGGCTAGTACTCGTTTATGCTCCAATAGCCCACTGGGTCTGGGGAGGAGGCTGGTTGGGC
Source organism: Deltaproteobacteria bacterium (assembly GCA_003541985.1). GTDB lineage: Bacteria > SAR324 > SAR324 > SAR324 > NAC60-12 > JCVI-SCAAA005. The sequence continues at coordinate 3,163 of DPLM01000043.1, forward strand.
AGTATGGGGCTGCTGGATTTTGCTGGTGGGACCGTGGTTCATATCACGGCTGGAGTCGCTGCGCTTGTGTTTGCGCTCGTACTGGGACCTCGAAGAGGCTTCCCAAAGACTCCAATGATGCCACACAACATGACAATGACGGTGACTGGAGCCGGTATGTTGTGGGTGGGCTGGTTTGGCTTCAATGCAGGAAGCGCACTGGCAGCTGACGGTAACGCAGGTATGGCTTTGTTGGTCACTCATATCTCTGCGGCAACGGGTGCGTTGACTTGGATGGCGATGGAATGGATTCGTTACGGAAAACCAGGTGTGCTTGGAACGGTTACAGGTATGGTCGCTGGTTTGGGCACGATCACTCCTGCTTCTGGATACGTCGGTCCTGCTGGAGCCTTGGTGATTGGTCTGCTTGCTGGATTTGTGTGTTTCAATGCGACTAACTTCATCAAGCGTAAACTCGAGATCGATGACTCTCTCGATGTGTTTCCTGTACACGGTGTTGGTGGCATACTCGGAACCCTAATGGCAGGGATCTTCGCATCCACAGAGCTAGGAGTCTTTAGCGGACAAGGCTTTGCAGCAAATATCAACAGTATTGGTGAGCAACTATCTGTACAGTTTATTGGTGTGCTGGCAACTGTTATGTTTACAGCAGTAGTGACTTGGATTCTGCTCAAGCTGACAGATGTATTGGTCGGGCTACGGCAGGATGAAAATTCAGAGTTAGAAGGTCTGGATATCAGTTCTCATGAAGAGCGAGGCTACAACTTTACCAACTGAGTTACTGCTGTCTTGGGTTCAACCAAGCAATTCTGTCTTGCCGTCTTCAATGCTCTCTGGATCCAGTGGCAGAAACAGTGTGAAGGTTGAGCCTTTTTCAGTTTGGCTGCGAACCTCAACACGTCCCTTGAGCAGGTGGGTAGTGAATCGTACCAGCGCCAGACCTAATCCTGTGCCGGCATAACTGCGAGTTACAGAACTGTCAACCTGCTGGAAAGCCTTGAAAATCTTCTCCAAGTGATCAGCAGCAATGCCAACTCCGGTATCGTGTACAGCAAGTTGGAACCAGTCCTCGTGACGGCTGAGTGTAACACTGATTACACCACCTTCAGGCGTAAACTTGATGGCGTTGCCCAGCAGGTTGATCAGCATCTGCCTTAACTTGTCACGATCCAGGCGACAGGTGAATATACGACCCTGAACAACTAGTTGACTCTTCAGGTGCTTACGATGCATTAGTGGTTCTAGCAGGTTGAGTACTTCTTCAGCGACCTCTCTCGGAGCAAACTCGGTGAAGTGCAGTTGCATCTTCCCCGCTTCCATACGTGATAAATCGAGCAAAGAGTTGATCATGTCCAGCAACTGTTGACCGCTGTCTCGAATACGACCTAGTCGATCCTGCTGATAGTTAGAGAGAGCGGCCTCTTCATCATCTAGCAAGGCATCGGCAAAGCCAATGATGGCGTTGAGTGGTGTGCGCAACTCATGAGACATGTTCGTCAAGAATTCACTCTTGGTCTGAGAAGCTCTCTCTAACTCAGCGAAGGAATTACGCAACTGTTGAGTCCGTTGCTGAATGGCAATTAGCATCTCTCGAAATTCCTCGGCTAATTCCCCAATCTCGTCTTGTGTCGAAATCTCGATCTGTCCATCAAAATTCTCATCTTTGACCCGCCGGACAGCGTCACGCAATTCCTGCAGTGAGCGAGCAATCTGTTCTCCGAGCAACCGGGAGAGAATCCAGCCAATCAGGAAAACGGCCAGCGCAATGAAGAGGATGCGAATGTTGAGATCAATTACCTCATTGCGAATCTGCAGGGTGTTCTGCCGTGAGAAATTCGACTGCCAGCGAACAATTGTGGCGATAGCGTCTTCGATGTTCAACTGTAGTGGCAGGATTTGATTGACCATCATGTCGTTGGCAAGAAGCCAATCACTATCCCGCCGATCCGTCAGGTTTTTGGTGTTGGCAAGGGAGCGGAAGGTTAGGGCCTCAACCTGTTGTTGTAGCTCATTCAGGTTGCGAATCAGTAGGCGAATATCGTAGAAGGTTCGGGCTTCAACTTGCCGTTCATCTTGCCAGAGACGTGATGTTTTGTAGAGGCGGTCAAGCTCTAGCAGGGCAGGCTCAATTTCCTTATCCCAGGCATTCATTCGTCCTTCACGAAAGATACTATTGCCTGAGAGCAGCCACTCCCTTTGTGAGGAAACGGCATGGTGCATTCCGTTGTTGAGCCGAAACCAGGCTTCAGTCACAGGTGGAATCTGTGAACTGTCTTCTACCAACTCGCCCTGTTGCTGCGAAAGCAGATAGATTAGGATGTAGCCGAGCAGAGAAAGAACGGAACTGAGATAAAAGACGACCAGAATTTTATTGCGGATGCTGCCGGTCATACCTCCCTGGGGAATGGAGATTGGGGAAAAAGGACCTGAAGGCCCGTCCCTTGCTGGTATACGCCTTGAATGCGGAATCCTGCCTATCTCACTGCAATCGTCTGATTCGGAGCATTTTCATGAGTGGAATCTATAGTCTGGTCAAGGCCGCCGGCGCTGTGGAGCGCAAGATGGATACGGTGTCTAACAACCTGGCCAACGTCAATACTACCGGTTTTAAAGAAGACCAACCGAGTTTCCGTGAGGTGCTTTCCAAAGCGCAGCAGGTGCTGCCGGAATCTGAAGAAGAGCGATTCCTGTCTCATGAATACTTGGATCAGTATGTGGGCATGGAGAAATCTGCCGTAACCGTAGATGAAATTGGAAAAAATTTCTCGCCCGGACCCATGCAGCAAACAGACAATGCCTTGGACCTGGCCATCAACAATGAAGGTTTTTTCACAATCGACACGCCTTTTGGACAACGTTTTACCCGTAATGGAAACTTCCAGTTGAACAGTGAGGGCACTATCGTTACCTCAGACAACTACCCTGTGCTGGGTGAGAACGGCCCTATTCAGGTGAAGGGTCAAGAAATTTTTGTAGATTATCAGGGTCGAGTACAGGTAGATGGGCAGCTTGCCGACCGTCTACTGACCGTCCGCTTCCGTAATCAGGACAACCTGCAGAAGCTGGGCAACTCTTTCTTCGCACCGATCAGCAGTGACGATGTGCCGATTCCTTCCGAGGAAGTTAGAGTTCAGCAGGGAATGCTGGAAGGCTCCAACGTCAATACCGTCATGGAGATGACCCGCATGATCAGCGCAAACCGCACGTACGAATCGATTCAGAAATCTTTGAGCAGTGTTGACCGGATGAACGAGCGAGCAATCAGTATTTCTCGGCTCCGGGGATAACCTTTTTATAGCGAGTTGAAGCCTTATGATGCGATCTCTTTACACTGCAGCTACCGGTATGGGAGCCCAGCAGCGCAATATTGATGTCACTGCCAACAACTTGGCCAACGTCAACACCACAGGCTTCAAAAAGAGCCGGGTACACTTCCAGGACTTGCTCTATCACAACGAACGTAATGCAGGTGTGCCAGCTTCCTTGTCCACCCAGGTTCCAGTGGGTCTTCATGTTGGACATGGTGTGAAACAGGTTTCCACGGAAAAAGTTCATGTGACTGGAAATCTACAGAACACGGGCAATGATCTAGACATCAGCATTGATGGTGCGGGCTTTTTCCAGATTCTGCAGCCCAATGGAATCATTGCTTACTCCCGTGACGGGCACTTCAATATTGATGGGCAGGGGCGTCTAGTGACTAACGATGGGATGCCTGTTGATCCGGAGATCAACATTCCAATAGATACTCGAAAAGTTGAAATTAGCAACGATGGTACAGTTTCTGTGTTCCTCCGCGACGAAACTCAACCAGAAGCCATCGGTAGTCTCCAACTTGCTCGTTTCCAGAATCCAGCTGGTTTGACACCGATTGGCAAGAACCTGTATGTCTCCACACCAGCCTCTGGTAACGCTGTTTTGGACAGCCCAGCCGCAAATGGCATGGGCGGTCTCAACCAGGGTTTTCTGGAAGGCTCCAACGTATCGCTGGTGGAAGAGATGGTCAATATGATCACTGCCCAGCGAGCCTATGAAGTCAATTCCAAGGCAATCCAGTCTTCCGATGAGATGCTGAAGACAGCGAACGGCCTGATTCGTTGAGTATTCGGTAACCTAATGAAACACCTCTGGCTGCTGGTTTGTCTGCTAATCGGATTTGCGCTGCCACTCAGCGCCGTTGAGGCACTGAGTGAAGAAGACTTTGACAAGATTCAGGTCTTTCTTGCAGAGACAGCCGCAGTGTCTGATGTAGAATATACTCTTGGTGAAATTGCGAAGCTACAGGGTAATGATCCAAGCTTTGTTGATCGCATTGCTGGCCTAAAGGTGGGCCGATCTCCGCTGCCTGGCAGAAATCTGACAGTCACTCGCTCTCTGCTGCTCTCCCGCCTACGCTTCCACAAGGTAGATACAACTAAGTTAGTTTTTCCTAACAATGAGACGGTCAAAGTCTACCGAGCTGCGCTCAAGGTGCCTGGAAAAGATATTGAAGAAGCAGTACTGGCTTTCATTAGCAAAAGCCACCCAGATGAGGACGTTCAGCCCAAACTGTTGGCTCAGGTCAATGATGTGTTCCTGCCCCGTGGAGAATTGAGCTACAACATCAGTGAAATCGGAATTTACAAGAAGGAAGGGGGTTATCGGAATTACCAGGTCAACTTTCAAATTGATGGAGAGCCAGCTCGCAAGGTAACCGTTCGGGCGTACCTAAAAGTCTATAAGGAGATTTTTGTCGCCAAGGATACCATCCGGCGGGATAAAATCATTGAAGAGGCGGATCTCGTGCGAGTGCGCCGTAACGTGGACCGGACAACAGCTGATTACGTCACCGAACCCCAGGATCTGGTAGGTAAAATCGCAACCCGCACAATCAATCCGAAGGAAGTGATCCAGGAGAGGACTGTTACCACTCCACCACTGGTCAACAATGGAGATCGCCTGACTATCCTTTATGAAACTCCTCTACTCCGCCTGACTGCTCCTGGCATCTCAATGTCCAAGGGGCGTATGGGTGAAAAAATTCCGGTTCGTAACGCAGATAGCAAATTGGTAGTTTATGCAACTGTGCAGGACGAGAACACGGTTCAGGTGCAATGATGATAAACAAGAAAAAAGTGGTTAGGAATCTGATTTTGTGGGGACTGTTGATAGTCATTGCTGGCTGTTCAGCGTTGGCGCCACCGCCACCGCCACAACCGATCAGAAAACAGCTAGCAGATAATCCGGCACGTCGCCAGCGCCAGCCTACGCTCAATACGAGCCGCAATGCCCTCGAAGGATCCCTTTGGCGCAGTGAGGCTTCCTTTGGTAATCTCTTCCGTGATCACCGTGCTCGCTATCGGGGCGATCTACTCACCATCCAGGAAGTGGACTTAATCAGCAACGTTCCTCCACCCAAAGAGGGAGGAGGAGATGGTGGGCAGGCAGCAGCTGCGCCACAGAATGAGGTTCAAGCAGCGAGTCTGGCTCTGGAAGCACTGACTCTGCGGAATGCGATTGAAGAAGAGCAGAATGAGATTCTACGGGGATTGAACACGATCAGTGCTCGAGTCGTTCGCGTTTATCCAGACGGAAACATGCTCATCTCTGGACAGAAAGTAGACTATCGACAGCGAAATCAGGTGCGCTATGTGACCACTTTGCAGGGAGTGCTGCGTCCCGCAGATGTGAGCGGAGAAAACCTTGTTTCAGCGACAAAACTAGTAAACCCTGAAATCAAAGTTAGAAGACAGCAATCCAGTGGTCTGGTCCGCGAGAGACTGGAGCAATTGGCACCGTTGATTGGAAGCGATGCTGCTGGACTAGCAGGTCGTTTGAGCGATCTCGGAGACTAAGCCAAACTTTCTAACAAAGCTTGGGCCTTCGTACGAATCGCTCAGGCCTTACCTTCGCCTCATTCCTCCATCACGAACTCGAATCCGAGTATTGAGACTACCAACAGCAAGACATCGAAACCCAGCAGCAGATTCCACCAGGCATTGACTTGTTCAGGGCGTGTATCGAAGAACAGGTAGGCCGTCAGATTCACTAGACTAAGTAGTCCGGGCACCATCAATGGGAACAGCAGAATTGGCAGCAGCACCTCACGTCCTCTGAGTGATGCTGTCATGGCTGTCAGTAGGGTTCCAAGTGCACTGAAGCCGACTGTGCCAGCCAACAGAATTCCA
>DPLM01000370.1 GCA_003541985.1 Deltaproteobacteria bacterium
AGCATCGTCACATCGAGAAGGACAAAAATGCGATTGTCACATTGAAAGAAGTCTTCGACTGGTTCTTGTCCTTACCAGAAGTGCGAGGGTTGGATGCTTACCCTCGCTTTCAGCAATATGTCAAAGCATTGAGTAGACTTTTAGATACACAGCAATTGGTACGCGATCTCAGTATTGCTCAACTGGAAAATTATGTTCAAAAACGTCTCAAGGAACCGTCATCTTCCAGAAAAGGGAAAACCATCGCACCAAAAACAGTTAAAGAAGAACTGAATACGTTGCGCAATCTTTTGAATCGGGCACTTCGCCATGAATTGATCAGTAAAGTCCCTGTCAGTCGATTTCCCGCTATCAAAGTGGACAACGTCCGTAAGAAAATTCTAGAGAGAAAAGAGTACGAGGGATTACTAGATCACTGCCCACTTTGGATGCGTCGTATGGTGATCATGGCACGTGAAACAGGAATGAGGCAGGGAGAAATTTTGAGACTCAGCTGGTTGCAAGTAGATCTGAAGGAATGCTTTGTTCGGTTGAAAGCTTCAGATACCAAAACAGACGAAGCTCGTTCGGTACGTCTGCTTCCGGAGGTACTGGAAATGCTAAACAATATTCCTCATCCTATTCATACAGATAGAGTTTTTCTTTCCGCATCTGGTCAACCCATTGGCAAATGGGATGGACGATGTAATAAGGCCTGGAAAACCGCACTCTCCAAGGCTGGAATCGAAGATATGACTTTTCACGACCTGAGGCATGATTTCGTGACCAGGGCCATGCGTAACGGAAATGCTTCTCATGTGGTGATGAAGCAGGTAGGGCATAGGACTGATTCGATGCTCCGACGATATCAACTGATTGATGAGCGAGATTTGCTGACTCTTAGAATAGATGATCCTGAGCAAGATTCAGCTAAAAGGAGCATATTTTAGGTGTCACTATAGGTGTCAGTCAGCCGATTTATATGAATGAACTACAGTGAACTCGAGGAGAAGAGAACCGAAGAAATAACGAGATTATTCTATGAAATAATTAACTATTTTGTTGTTTGAGTGAAGAAGGGTGAAAAGAAGTTAATTGCAATTAAACTAGCGAAAATGGTGGAGGTGGCGAGAGTCGAACTCGCGTCCTGAAATGCTTTCCCACGAAGCGCTACAAGCTTAGTCGAATCTTTTCTTTTTCACAGCCGGTGTTGGCAATCGACCGCCTCACGACTGTACACTTCCAGTTGATCTCATCTGACCGTCAGAAGCCCAGTCAGACCAGCCCAAGTAAAGGGTTACACCTCAACGGAGGCCCTTGGGCCTGCCTCCGCAAGACGCCTACTCAGGCAGCGATTGCTGCGTGAGCCGGAGCGTAGTCGCTGTTGTTTGCAGCTATAATTTTGATGACCGTTTTTACGTGGACGTCCATCACCCACGGCTTGCTCTCAGTGAGTTCCACACCCAGTCGAATACCGGAACACCCCCACAATAGAATTTTTAGATTAGCAGTTTTTAGGATTTGTTCCACTGAAATCCACCACCCATCAGTGAAATGAGTGGGCTCTGTTCTTCAGCTTGTGTCTGCAAGAATCTGGAACTTTGGGGGCGTTGCTGACGTCGCTACAACTCCTAGAGGCCTAATTTTTCAGGAGCAGAAGAGTCTTTCTAGCTTACAGACTGTCGCTAAGAAATCGCTTCCTGCATCGCCTGCAAGACGTATTGGGGTAGGGCGAAAGCTCCTTGGTGAATGTCAGGATTGTAGTAGCGAGTTTGCAGTTTTGCAGACTTGCAGCGCTCCTCCAGTGTGGTCAGAGAGACTTGACGATGTGCTCTGTTGTCACTTCCCCAGGCAAAGGTCATGATGCCCCCAACATAGGTAGGTACTGATGCTCCATAGAAGGTTGTATCGGCAAAGATGTGCTGCAATCGTTGGTAGGTATCACGCACCTCCTGAAGCTGCAGGTAGCAGACACCGTTCTGGGTTGCGAGAATCCCCCCTGGCTTCAGGCAGCGGTGGCAGTTGGCATAGAAGCCCTTGGTGAATAAAGCCTCTCCAGGACCGACTGGATCGGTAGAATCTGAGATGATCACGTCAAATCGAAGAGGGGTTTCTTGGACGAACCTTAGGCCATCAGCAATCACGATCTCTACCCGTGGATCCTGAAAAGCTCCCTGGGAATGTTGTGGCAGGAAGCGTTCTGACATTTCGATCACGGTCTGGTCGATCTCCACTTGTACTACTTGCTCGACGTTTGGGTGTCGTATCACTTCTCTCAGCGTGCCGCCATCTCCCCCACCGACGATCAGCACCTCTGTGGCCTGACCATGAGCAAATAGCGGCACGTGGGCCATCATCTCATGATAGATGAACTCGTCGGCCTCAGTCGTCTGGACCACACCGTCCAGGGCCATTACCCTACCAAAGCAGGGGTTCTGAAAGATGATCAGGTGGTGGTGCTCTGTGCGTTGTTCAAAGAACACCTCGGTGATCTCTAGGTGTTGGCTGTAGCCTTTATAGAGCTTCTCGCTAAATGTTTCCATGGCTTCCTATACGTCCCCGCAACAACTCCTTCACTTTGAACTGTCCAGGCTGAAAATGAGTTTGCAGTACCTTGACAGCCAGTTCTGGTTTGGCATCACCGCACATGAAGATGTCGAAAGCAGCAAATTGGCGCTCCGGCCAAGTGTGTACGCTGATATGTGATTCAGCCAGCACAGCCACTCCGGAAATGCCACCATTGGGGGTGAAATGGTGGAGGTGAATGTGGAGTAGGGTAGCCTTGGCGGCTTCGACTGCCTCTCGCATCACACATTCCATTAGTTCCAGGTCGTCCAGTTGATCTGCTCCCCAGACATCGACAATCAGGTGAGTACCTGCGAAGGAGACGCCATCACGGGCAATGAAATGATCTCGTGCGTCCTGCTCATCATCCAGGTTATGGTAGGCTGGCCAGTTATTGAGTGTAGAAAGATTTTGTTCCATCAGAAACTCCTTGGTGAGTGCGAACCATTCAGGTAACTGCTTCTAATGGACTGGGCGCGGGGAAAAGCATGGGCTGGCTAAGAGGGATCTCATCCAGTACGTGCTCGCGGTCGATAAATTTCCACTCCAGCTTGGCGAGACCAAAGTTGCTCTGGAGACGATCGAAAATCAGTTGAGGGTCAAACTCAGCGCAGAAATAAACATCCATCTGTATCAGGGCAAGAGAGATTTCATCCCAGACGTGAACAGTGATGTGAAAGGTTTCGATGACGGTGACATTGGTCAGGCCCTGATTGCCGGCCATGGCCAAGTAGACTGAGAAGGAACCTATCAGCACTTTCATGCGGCTGTCTCGAACTAGTTGATGCACCCGGTCATCCGTTGTGCTTGAGTTGCAGGGGGAGTGGTGAGTTTCAGCACGGACGACCAAGTGCTTGTGTTCCAATAGCATGGAAATTCCTTTCAGTCAGGGGGTTCGGAATATTTTTTCCGTATTCCGCCATAGCTAGGTAACAGGCGGGGGGATTTCAGAGGCGTGCAGGCCGGCCGGGAGTTTTCTCTCACTACGGGGCCACTCTGGGGTGCTGCGCTCGGCAACTGCTGTACGAGCTAGCAAACGCTGAACGAGCTGGTGCCGATTCATGTCAAAACCACGACAAAGCTTCTTGAGGAGTTGCTTGCTCTCCTTCGATAGTTTGATTTCCACTCTCTCTAATCCCTTCTTACGCAGCTTGAGCCGGTAAGTGTGTTGTCTCTCCACATTGCTCTGGTACTGTTTTTCGGGATCCATAACGGCTCCAGCATGGGTGAATCACCAGATTGGAGAACCAACTACCCCCCAATCTGACGTTATCGATAGGGTTTTTTGACGCGACGATAACGATTTGAGTAAAAGCCGGCCAGAATTCAGTATTCTGTTTGAGAATGCAAGATTTGCGTGAAGAATATTTCTGGACCAGAAATTTTATCCAATTTGGTCAAACTGGAAGAAGCGGTACACGGTTGCCACTAGACACAAACAACCCATCCTGAGAAAAACAATAGAAGAAATACGCATTCAGATGTCAGCCAAAGGCCCCTACATGATCAAGGGCTACAAGGTCATCGTGGTAGATTCTGAAGGAAACGAAATTGAAAAAGAAGGCACAGCGGCTCTCTGCCACTATGGACTCTTTAATAAAAAGCTATTCTATAACGGTGCCCACCGCAACTCTGAGACCCTCTGAGTTAGATCAATAGCGACTGATGCGCTCTTCCCACTCGCTGACCGTGTGGGCGGCTCGACGTACCAGTCGTAACCCTCCCTTGGCGAGTAGGCGCCCGGTCTCTTGTGCCTGCTCCCAGCTTTGTTCCCAATTTTGACGAGACTGTAGATCTGGCAGACAGCGCAGGTACTTGTGCCGCATTGATTCATCTAGGCTTCCGAGGATGCTGGGAATCAGCGCTTCCTGGACGTTGTAGACTTTCCCATGCTCCAGACAAACTGGAATTACGCTCTCCGAAGGTACCCCAAGGTCTTGGGTGATAGCTTCTAGTGCCTGACGAATCAACTGAGCTTTGGGACGCTCGGCCTGTTCGATATTGTACGGCGGCTCCCACTCGCGAAAGGGACGGAGCAGGTCGATCTTGCTCAGCACCACGAACAAAACGGGTGATGGCAGGTTGGCTTGGCGGAATTCTTCACGGAGTTGGTCGAGTAATCGTTTATCAGTCTGCCGAGCAGCCTGATTGGCTGCACAGACCCAAAGTAGCACATCGGAACTGCGAGCTGCTTTCCACCAGGCCTTGGGTAGTTTTTCATCTGTATGTAGACCAAAGCCAGCAGAGTCGAGGACAAGTGCCTGGGGGAGTTCATCTTGTTCTAGCAGGTAGGGGGTCAGGCCTTGCTCCACTGGAAGTGCATCGGTTGCTGCCTGCAACTTGCCAAACATCGCATTAACTAGACTCGATTTGCCAGAGTTAACCTGGCCGAGGATCAAGATGCGCAAGGGTTCTCGATTCAGCGACTCAGTATGGGATTGCTGTTGTTGCAGATCGGCCGCACTCGTGGAGCTACGATATTGCTGTAGGTCAGCTTTTTCGATCATCACTGAGCCGCTATACAATTCAATGGCGTAGTATCCTACGCGCTCGAACAATGCTCCCAGCAACCAGCCGGATACTTCCTGCCGGGAAGCCGTCAATAGTTCACTACTGAACCATCCCTGGATTTCTCGTAAAATTGCCGCCTGTGGTGCGAATCCGAAGGAGAGAGCCCGGTAGAGTGCGTAGAGATCACTACCCAGCAGATATAGGCGCCGTGTACGTAATAGATCGTGGATCGTCAGCAGGTGGGCTCCGGGTAAATGGGTTTCCAAGTCTCGTCGGAGATCCAACGCAGCCCGTTCCACAATACGGAGCAGTGCAGGTAGGGGAACTTCCAGTAGAGCTTTAGAGGAATTCTGGTGAAAGTAAGAGGCGACTTGTTGAATTTCCTGTAAGAGTTGTTCCTGAAGATGAGCTGGCTGTTGTAGCAGCTCTGGTTTTTGGGTGGCCTGACGGGCTCTCTGTTGGATAGCCTCCCAGAGGGGTTGGGTGTCATGGGGCCAGTGTGCGGCAAAGGGCTTGGTCACGGATTTGGGTTTCCAGCCACGAAGTGACCAGCGGAATCCGATTCCGCTGGTCAACAGAGTTGCTCCAATCACTCCAGTACCGTACCAAAGCCACTGACGTTCTTCCAGCCAAAGCAGTCCTAGCCCTATCAGTCCTAGCCATGGCAAGATCAGAAAAATCCCCAGTAAGAGCAGGGTGAGATTCCTTCTGCGGTTGTGGGTTGTAGAGAGAATCGGTTCAGGAGTTGGCATGATTTTTGAGGTGTGGAAGGGAACGTGCTTTATTTATCTTTGGAGGTTGTCTTATGAGTTTTATTTTTGACAGTCACAATAGCGCGTTGCGGTTTCGAAAGATGGTGGAACGGTACTACCAGATCCCCTATGAAGAGGCCCTGAATTCGGCGGACCCTCGGGAATTGCGCCGAATCTATCGTTCCTGCCACCCAACGCAGGCTTTGTTTAACTATTTCTGAACCAACCCGGTTCCAGGCATTCGACGCCAGAAGAACCAACCAACCGCCAGCAGCAACGTCAGGAAGACAGCCAAGCTAACAAAAGCATAGTTGCGAGAGTCCACCGGGATATTGGAAATCCTGATCTCCAACAGACTGGCATCACTGGCTTGTGCCCGCCACGCCAGAAAGTCGACATCACCGAAGGTTTGATTCCCTTGGAAGGTCAATTGGGAAGAACTCACGTCCAAGCGTTTGGCTGGAGTGAAGATGCTGACCCGATCCAGTGGATGAGTGTAGCGCTTCTGGAGCAAGTGACTGCCCAGAAAAACTGGAATGGTGTATTGGAAAAGCAGTTGCGTGTCTCCTGGTGGAAAGCCACGAGTCCAGCGCAATTGAGTGCCCTTCTGTTGATAGGTTTCCGGACCATCTTCGAGAACACGAAAGTTTTCATGTGCGTTCGGTAGTTCCATTAGTAATGGAGATTGGGTGCTGAGAATATTGTCTTCGGTCGGATTCTGGATGCTGATGACCTCCGTGACAATAAGTTGATCGATATTGGACTCAAGGAATAAAGAGGACTCGCTGAAGACCAGTGTGCTGGTATCGAAGCTGGTGGAAGGTAAACGGATGTCCACATTAATCAGTTTTTTTTCCGGACGCATGAAGAAAACCTCGGAGCTGTAGAGATTCCCTTCAAATCTAGTTCCCAGACGGTATCCGGCTTGGTCATCCCGGGGAGGATTCTCGAAGCGAAAGCGGCCTGTATAGTCAGTCTTGATTCTTTCAACTGGGCCAGCAGGTACGACTTCGCCGCTAGGATCAAGTACGAATTTGATCAGCACTACATCCAGACCTTCGGAGAGGGAAACTTCCTGGGGAACATGGACCTGTCCTTCAATTGAGATTGGGTTGTTGCTCTCTTCAGCCGCTAGGACAGTCCAGCTAAGCAGGGAACCAATAATGATCAGGAATAACAGAAGTTGAACTGTTTGGAGAAATCCGTGATGAATTTTGCAAAGGGGCATCGGTTAAAAAGCTCCGCTAACGTGATCCTTTGTGGGGAGAATAGGAATGCCGTTGTCTGATGATTTGAACCGCACTCGACTGAAGCGCCAAATTGACGAACTGCATGTCGATGTGCGCCGCCTGCAAAATCCACAAGAGCGCCATCAGGCTCTCAAAGAATTGGATCAGCTGACTGTCGAGTACATCTGTGCACTCTGTACGGAAATGAAATATGTCTTTCAGCAGAGTGCTCTGCTGCAAGAAGAACTACAACCTGATCCAGAACTGCCATTGGCAACAGCAGATTTGCAGGAACCACTGATGCTACAGGAAACTTACCGAGAAGTGGTCGAGCGCTTAGGCTGGAATCTGCCTGATGAACAACGACCGGAAGTGCCGGTGATTTTACCTGGAACTGATAAAGAAGAAGATATGAGTTTCGAATCTCCCCAGGATCTACGTTATTACGTAGAAGTCCAAATCGAGGATTGGGGGAGCAACCGAGACCGCTTCGCCTTGCTTGAAAAAATGACATTGGAAGTGCCCTTGTGGCAGGAGTGGGTCGAAGAATACCGAGCTGAAAAATCACTCAAGGTGCGGCATCCAGGAATCGAGGGACGCTGTACAGTGGAAATCGGTAAGCTACTTGGCGTGCAACCAGCACTAATTTCGGTCCAGATACTCAAATGTGCAGAGGGTATGCGCTAGGAAGACTGCTTGCGTAGCTCCTGCTTTACTTCTGCTGCTAAACGACCTAGCGGATAATTTTCCAGATTCACGAAGCACATCAGTTGGGCCAGCTGGGGTTGAACTTCCTGTACTCGCTGGAACATTTGCTGAGCCAGCCAGCGATAATTATCATGCCCCTGTGGAGTAGTCCGTAACTCCACCAGCCACATCAAGGAGCGCAAGTTGATCTTCAACGACCAACGTAGCTGATATGCCATAGGTACCACATATTGTGCTTCTTGTGGAAATCCTTCCTCCAACACTTCAAATGCACTAGCTGCTTTCTCCAGAACCTTCCTCACTGGACTTTCCAGCCCTGCATCAACCAATGACCTTGGGATTGTGTAGCCAAGTCGGGTAGTCAGCCGCTGCCTTTCCTGGGTCAGGATTCGATGTCGATGTAGATCTCGGTAGGAGCCGTAATCACCAACGATATCGAAGGTATAGCTCGCATGCTCCAGAGCGCGACCTAGTTTGTGGCGTCGGTGCTCGCGTAACTCTGCCCATTGACGCAACAGGCTCTCCCGTTCTTGGTCTGACAACCCACGCACATTCTCCCTGGCTTGGGCAAAGGGCAACTCACTGTTTTCGTAAAATAAAGCTGCCAGCACCTCGATCTCTGCTTCTGGATCATAACTCAGCAGTTCAACACTGGCACTCTGAGGAGTCGATGACTTTAGTGTCAGCGGTTGGACCCAGCGGTTGAAAAAGTTCTGGCTTTGCTGCTGGAACTTCAGTTGGCTGTAGAAGTGCCGATGGGTTGGATCTGCCCGCCGAATGAAAGATGGAATGACTTGCCGTAGTTCCTGTTCAGCGGCACTGGCCAGATTCTGGAATTCCTGCAGGGTCTGTAAGCGGAGACGAATCAGTAGTCCTTCGAAGAAGCGTCCATTCCCGAAGATACCCATGTTCGTC
>DPLM01000232.1:0-2237 GCA_003541985.1 Deltaproteobacteria bacterium
GGTGGCTTACTGATAGGTGTAACTCAATTTGGGATGAGTTCGGGTGATGCGTTTGAAACCTATGCAACCTTAACTATTGGAGACGGTTTGGTCTCTCAAATACCTGCACTAATTATTTCAATTGCTGCCGGTATTGCAGTTACGAAGGCATCAGCAGAAAACAAATTATCTGTTGATCTTGGCAAGCAGGTGTTCAGTAATACTCAGGCATTAAATGTTTCAGCGGCTTTGCTTTTAGCTTTTGCAATCATTCCAGGATTACCGGTTCTTCCCTTTCTAACCCTTGGTATTATTACAGGAGGGCTTGCTTTTCTTGCTAGGCAAGACAATTTCCGAAATCAACAAGCTGAAGAAGCGCAGGAACAACTCAAGCTTCAGCAAGAAATTGAAGAAGAGCCTGAAAATATTGAGTCATTGTTGCCCGTTGACCTATTAGGTTTGGAATTAGGATACGGACTGATTCCATTAGTGGACGAAGAGCAAGATGGAGAATTACTTAAAAGAATTAAAGCAATTCGAAGACAGATGGCAACTGATTACGGTTATGTCGTTCCACCAATGCATATCAAAGATAATCTCGAACTTTCTCCTGGAGAGTATTCGATTACCATAAAAGGAATTGAGGTTGCTCGTGCTGAATTGATGGTGGGGCACTTTTTAGCTATGAAAACTGGAGAAGTTGACGAAGAAATCAGTGGTGTGGAAACTGTTGAACCGGCCTTCGGGTTGCCAGCAATATGGATTACTTCCGAGGACGAAGAGAGAGCACAATTTGCTGGTTACACAGTAGTTGACCTACCTACAGTATTAGCAACACACATCACAGAAATTCTCAAAAATCATTCTTTCGAGTTTTTGGGCCGGCAAGAAACTCAGAAACTTCTTGACACTTTTGGCCAGAACAACCCCAAAGTCATCGAGGAATTGGTTCCAGGTCAATTGAATTTAGGAGTGGTTCAAAAAGTTTTACAGAATCTTTTGCGAGAACAAGTTTCAATTAGAGATCTGCATACTATTTTAGAAACCTTAGCTGATGTCGCTAACCTAACAAAAGACCCAGATTTGCTTACAGAACATGTACGACAAGCTTTATCAAGACAGCTGACAAGGCAGTATCAAACGCCAGATGGAACGTTGCCACTGATAACAATGAGCCAAGAACTAGAAAATCAAATCGCGTCAGCAATACAAGACACGGGTCATGGTTCTTATCTGGGCTTAAATCCGAACATGGCTCAATTGATTATAAATAATACTGAAGCACTAATTGAGCAGTTTGAAATAAGTAACTACCAACCACTTCTCCTTTGTTCACCTCTTATTCGGCCACACGTCAAAAAACTGCTTGAACGATTTATTCCGAATCTTGTCGTCTTATCACATAACGAAGTAGCCCCTGATGTCCGTATTGAGGCTCTCGGGGTGGTAGAACTGAACAACTAATTTTCTTTGTCGGACTGACACATGAATCTCAAACGCTATCGCGTGAATAATATCCAGGAAGCTCTGCAGTTGATTAAAAAAGATCTTGGTCCAGAAGCTGTTATTGTATCAACTCGGCAAGTTAAAGAGGGTAATAAGGCGTTCGGTCTGTTTGCCAAAACTATGTTGGAGGTAACGGCAGCCCGCGATGACAAAAACCAGGTGAAACCAAATATTCAGGCTTCATCTCAAGCAACTGCTAGTGGATATCGAGCAACAGTAAACGGAATGCCTCGTTCAGAGGGCGCTACGGCGGTGGCAAGTCCTGAAATGCCAACACCGGCTTCAAAGCCTATACAGTCAAATCCTGCTTCAGATCCGTACAAAGCCCTGCAGCCACTTCGCCAGGAGATTCAGGATCTGAGAGAACTAATTCAAAATCTTGGAGACCGCACAGCCAGCTATGAGGGACAAACGGTTGCTCAGTTGAAGCAAGAGTTAGGGGAGATGCGCTACATGCTGCATTCTCTAGCTTCCAGAGCTGGGCAAATGGATGATCTCAATCTTCCTGAAAACTTAATGGTGCTTTATCAACAGCTTCGCTTTAGCGGAATGGAGGAGAAGTTTGCAAGAAGACTGATGTTGGAAGCTCAGAAAAACATTGCAGAAGATGATCTTCAAAACTTCTCCTATGTTAAAATTTTCATAGCAAGGATGCTGATGAAAATCGTCAAGACAACTAGGGGGGTTGAGAGCATCACTGCTCCACAAAAGATTTTCACACTGATTGGCCCAACTGGTGTTGGTAAAACGAC
>DPLM01000232.1:2625-3274 GCA_003541985.1 Deltaproteobacteria bacterium
GCTATGATCACCATAGATACATTTCGCATCGCTGCGGTTGAGCAGTTGCGAACCTACGCAAAGATCATCAATGTGCCCTTAAGTATTGTAGCTGACAAAGCAGATTTGGACCGCGCAATAGCAACCTATTCAGATTACGATGTAATCATCATTGATACTGGGGGCTGTTCGCAGCGTGACGAATCACAAATGTTTGAATTGAGAGAACTCTTTGATGAACGAGGAAGGCTACATAATGTGTTAGTACTAAGTTCAACAACTAAAGATAGCGACCTCAACGAAATAACGCGCCGTTTTGGGGTTATCCCGATTGATAGTGTGATCTTTACAAAGCTTGATGAGAGTTCTTCGTATGGATCGATATTCAATCATTCAATCCGATTCAAGAAACCAATCTCTTTCCTGACCACTGGACAAAAGGTCCCAGAAGACATTGAAGTCGCTACGAAAGAGCGTTTGGTGGATTTGATGCTCAATATTTCGGGTAGTTGAGCTAATAGAACAGTATCTCCATTGTAAGAAAGCGCTCAATGAATGACCAGGCAAGTTCCTTACGAAGGATTGTCGGGGAAAATACAACAACGTCGGATCCCAACCGAGTAAAAGTGCTTTGCATCACCAGTGGCAAGGGTGGTGTAGGGAAAACAAA
>DPLM01000112.1 GCA_003541985.1 Deltaproteobacteria bacterium
ACAAAGATCTGGGTCATTGATCTGAAGATTCATATAACCCGATTCTTCCACAATATTCTTGTCTTCTGGTAGATTGTGAATGAACTCATTCTTAAGAGGTAACCCGTAAATCGCAGCAGCCTCCCGGGCAATTCCATGCACACATAGAAGATGGCTAAAACCTCCCTTGATGTCGAAGTGCAGAACCGTCTCCCCAAGATATTCACTCAAGGGAGAACCAACGGGAGCATCCTCTGGAAGAATCAAGACTCCCTCATGTTCTTCACTCAGACCAAGTTCCTTTTCTGAACAAGCCATTCCTTCGGAGGGAATTCCTCGAATTTTCGAAGGTTTGAGCTTTTTGAGCTTGTATTCTTCACTGTAAGCATCAATTACTTGAGCTCCAACCAAAGCTAGGGGGATCTTTGGGCAAGGAGTTGGAACACTGCCAATCATTGCAAAAATATTGGGAGCCCCGGTCACCACCACCAAGGATTGATCTTTTCCGTAATTGACTGTTGCTAGACAAAGAGAATCTGCATCAGGATGTAGTTTCACTTGCTGAATCTCTGCAACCACCAGAGTTTCAGGATTCCAGAATTCCCCGATCACGTCTGTACCATCAACTTCAAGGCCAGCAATCGTCAGGGTTTCTGTCAATTGATCCGGTGTTGCGGTGTAAGCAACAAAATCACGAAGCCAGCGAAGCGGAATCTTGAGCGCCATATTCTCTTGGTAGTCAGGTTGAGTGAATGAATTGCGAGACTAGACTTCTTTCAATTGGATTGCAGTCCACAATGCAGGTTCTAAAACTCCTGTGTCATCTTTTGCTGTGAGTCCACAAAGACAAGTGGCTTGCAGTGCTGATAGGACTCACGAATCTTGATGGAAGACGAGAGTTTTTTTTCTAGAGCAGGCAGTTCTTCGGCCAGCACTTCCTCAAGTAGTTGGGGTGGTAATCGGACTCGTGGCTGAAACTGGTTAGCCACAATCCCATCCACCTCTAGCTGCGGGTTGTGATCCAAACTGATTTCACAGACTTGTTGCAAAATCGTGTGCAGCACCTGACGCAAGAAAGCGTCATAATCGAAAGAAATCAAACAACGCTCAGATGCAATCGAAACAGATCTAGTTCAGAAATCCCAAGCTGGTGGGGTATTCAAAAGAATTTCATCGTACTCCGGTAAGGACCACAAGAGTTCTCTCAATTTGAACGTCTTGTAATGCATCTCCAGCTTCGCTTGTAACTCCTCCAACTATGGATGGAGGTGCAAAACATCGGACCTTATAAATGGAGAGCGATGGATGCAAGCTCTGGGTCCACCAGTTCTAATTGTGAGTTGCAGCTAATCATTTAAGCAATCAAAACCATTGGGGGAAAAAAATTTCCATATCGACTCAGCAGGCAGTGTGTGGAATTGCCATGTGCATACAGATCCACAAGCAAAACTAGCTACTTTTCCTAGGTGCAATTACTGTAAGATTGCTGGCAATAGTGGATTTGCTAACCCAACACTTCAAATTACAAACGAAGCGATACATTGGCAAACTTAGCGGTAATATTCACGAACATCTAGTGGTTGAGAATCTGGTAGGGGCAGACGAGACTGTAGAACGCGTTGAAAGAATTGGGTACCCTGATGTAGCAATCGCTCTAGTGGTTTACGCTCTTCGACAGTACAAATCTCAATTACGTCAAAGTTTTCTTCCATCTTGCTGTGCAGATAATCGTCACTCGTCGACAGTTCATCCACTAATTTTAGCTCCAAGGCTTTTGATGCCAACCAATATTCGCCTGTAGCCACTCGCTCAATATCCAAGCCTTCTCGGTACTGTGTGACGTGGTCCTTAAAGGCCTGATGAATTGCAGATAGGTCCGCTTGGAATTTTTCACGTGCTTCCTCTGTCACTTCAGCAAAGGGGGTCACTGTACGCTTGTATTCACCTGCGGTAAAGAGGTAGTAGTCAATTTCATTACGCTGGAGGACACGATGAAAATTTGGCACACTCGCTACAACGCCAATCGAACCAAGAAAAGCGAAAGGAGCTGCAATGATTTTTTGAGCTGCGGCTGCCATCATATAGCCACCACTAGCCGCAACAGTGTCTACGCAGACTGTGCAATTTAAGCCAGCTTGGCGCAATCGTAATAACTGGGAACTGGCATAGCCATATTGGGCAACAGCTCCACCAGGGCTAGTCAATCGGACTACAATTTCGTCAGAAGGAAGTGCAATCTGTAGTAGAAATGATATTTCTTCACGTAGTTGCTCAACGGCACTGGCCATTATATTGCCGGTGAAGGACAGGACATAAACTCGGTTGGAGTGTTTGCCGATCACTTCCTTAGTACTCAGTCCGCTGTCCAGTTGCTCCTTGATTTTTTCCAAGGTGGTTTGGGAATCTGACTTCGCATCTTGTTCCTCACCCTTGCCTTCTTTCTTCTGTGCCTTACGAAGTAATTTTAGCGCTGCCTTGGGTAAAAATGGATGCTTCTGAAGTTCTCGTTGCAGGGAATCTACGTCAGAGTCGAAGCGATCGTTCAAATAACGAAAACTTAAGTGATTTTTTAGCCGATTTTTGGGGTTTTTCTTTCGACGCCGGAAAGTACGCCATAGCACCAGTACACCCGCAATCAAAAAAAGCAGCAGACTGACGTAGTAGAATGTGAAATAGTTGACGACAAAGTCTATCAGAGGAGGGACGTTTTCAGATTCCATTTAGAAAAGAAAGCAGGTTGGACGGAAGTCAGACGACGGAAGTCTTTGACAGTAAATAATATTCCAGAATGAACAGATTGCCCCAAAACAACAAGCATTTTCCCCAAAATTTAGGGAACACAGCATGATTACATTTGCCCTTCAGGCACACGACGACAAAGCACGCGCTGGAAAAATAGAAACCCCCAGAGGTCTGATACATACCCCGATCTTTATGCCCGTGGGAACGCTTGGTACCGTCAAGGCCATGACTCCCGAAGAGTTGAAGGATATTGGAGCAGAAATCATCCTTGGGAATACCTATCATTTGCATTTACGGCCCAGTGATACTTTGATCGCCAAGCTTGGTAGTCTGCATCAATTTATGAACTGGGATCGGCCGATTCTAACAGACAGTGGAGGCTATCAAGTCTTTTCCCTTGCCAAATTACACAAGCGGAGTGAAGAGGGAGTACACTTCCAAAGTCATTTGGACGGAAGCTCTTTCTGGTTGACTCCAGAGATTTCAATTGGAATTCAAGAAAACCTTGGCTCTGAAATCATGATGGTTTTTGATGAATGTCCCGAACTGCCGGCTAGTCGTGAAAAATTGCAGGAGTCATCAGAACTCACAACTCGCTGGGCAAGGCGCTGCAAAGAAGCGCGAAAAACTGACCATGCACTCTTTGGCATCGTCCAAGGAGGTGGCGAACTGGATCTGCGTCGTCAAAGTCTAGAACAGATGGCTGAGATTGGCTTTGACGGTTATGCGTTGGGTGGTCTTAGTGTAGGAGAATCCAAAGAAGAAATGTACTACGTTCTGGACCACGTAGCTCATGAGATGCCTGCAGTAAATCCTCGTTACCTGATGGGGGTTGGAGAGCCGGAGGACCTCTTGGCGGGAATTGAAGCTGGGATAGACATGTTTGACTGTGTGATGCC
>DPLM01000054.1 GCA_003541985.1 Deltaproteobacteria bacterium
CGGATGGGATTAGCCGTGATTTTGAACATGCTCTGAACGTGATGGATGAGTTTGGGCTTCAATTCGCTGAACTTCAGTTCGTCTGGGACAAGGAAGTGGGGTTCTTGGAGGATTCTGAAGTACAAAAGGTCAACGCATTATTGGATTTGCATCAGATTAAGGTTTCCAACATTTGTCATCATATTTTTGCCGGGATGCCGATGACTACTAAACCCGGTGAACCTTTGCATGTACAGCACCTGGATCGGTTAAAACGTTGTATGGAGATCGCTCATGCTGTTAAATCTCCCAATGTGCGAATACTCTCGCCGAAAAAAGAGCAAATCCTCTTTGGGGCTCACGGTGCTGAAAAGTGGAATGTTGCAAAGGGTGCGTGGGATGCCTTACTCCCAATCATTGCGCCAGCGCTTGAAATTGCGAAAGATGCGGGCAAGCAACTCGTTGTGGAAACAGGCAACGGAACCATGGTGAATTCATCCTGGACAGCAAGAAAATTGATTGATGATCTAGAAGCCAAGGAAACACTTAAAGTGCTCTGGGATCCAGCGAATAACTGTTGGTGCCATGAAACTGCCTATCCTGATGGATATGAACTTTTGAGAGATGGTTACATCGCCCACATCCATATCAAGGACGTCTATGCGGATACCCCAAGAGCATATTTGGAGGTCCGTGAAATGGGCAAAGGCCAACTAGCGGATCAATTCAAGCCGATGGCAGGAGCACTCCAGGGCGACAAGTACGAAGGTGTCGTTTCATTTGAAAGTGTCTTTCACCAAGGCGATGGGGATTTTGAAGCTGGGTTCCGAAAAAATATTCCAACCTTCCTTAAATACTTTGAATGAATTTGGAGAAAAATAATAGATCTGCTCAACTCGAAGCACTTTCGGGTAAGTTAGCCTCAGCCTGGCTGAATCATTCATTAATTGAGGATCTCAATGAAGATGAACTGCCCCTGAATCGAACTGAATCATATCTGGTTCAAGATCTTATGAGTAAGCAGATCGGTCAATTGATTACGGGTTGGAAAGTTGGCGCTACCAGTGCCAAAATGCGAGAAATGGATGGGCATACGGATGTGATTCCTGGACGGATTTTTAAGTCGGTGACCTATCACGGTCGGCAAATGAAATTGCCAATAGAAAGGTTCCCAAGAGCGCGTGTGGAGACAGAGTTTGCGTTCAGACTTCTTGCTGAGTGCCCAGCTAACCAAGCACCTTGGTCCGCTGAAGATTTGATTGAGCGGGTGATTCTGCATCCAGCAATTGAGATCATTGGGAATCGTCATGTTTTGCCGCATGGCAGCAAAGAGCAAAAGTCATTGATGACCATAGCGGATAATGGTGGAGGAATCGGTTTTGTCTTTGGTGAAGCTTATGCGGACTGGCAAGACTTAGATTTTCAAAATCACCTCATTCGGCTCTCTGTAGATGATATCGAGCCAGCTGAGAATTTCCTTGGTGAACTTCGTGGTGCGCCTCTCAATGCATTGGCAGACCTAATAAACCATCTGGCTCAGCGGGGCTACTCACTGCATGTTGGCGATTATGTCTCTACAGGCGCAGCAACAGTCCCTCAGCCTTTTCAAAAAGGTTCGGTTGTGAATGCTGATTTTGGGAAAATTGGCTCGATTACAGTTCAATTTGGTTAATAGATGGCTTTGAAAGCAGATATTGTGATTATTGGAGCAGGTGGAATGGGAGCTTTGTTTGGCTCAATTCTTCAGGCAGGAGGGCTTGATGTCGTTCTTTACGATACAAATCAGGCGCATATTGAAGCGATTCAGAAGAATGGATTGCAGATCATGGGTTTTGGTGGTGATCGCAAAATAGCGATTACGGCATTACGTGATCTCTCCAAGATGCAGTCAGCAGATTTGCTACTGTTTCAGTGTAAGGGTAATTCATCCAAAGAAGCAGCCAGAAATATCCGACATTTGACCGGACAAGGGGCTATCTGTATCAGCTTTCAAAATGGCTTAGGTAACGAGGAGCTAATCGCAGAAGAGGTTGGTCCAGAAAATGTGCTAGGTGGCTTAACAGCAATGGCTGGCTTTTTAATCGGGCCTGGCCAGATAAAAGATTTTTCAAGGGTCCCGTCCTACATTGGTGAAATGGAGGGTGGAATCTCAGAAAGATCTAAGCTAATGGCGGAGAAGCTATCTAAAGCAGGCCTAGAAACGTATGCTGTTCCCGACATTCAATTGGAAATTTGGAAAAAACTTCTTGGCAACATCTCGATGAGTGCGCTATCAGGACTGACCAATCTAAAAGTAGCTCACTTGATGTCAATTTCTGAGTTACGATCTGTCAGTTTCCAAGCGATGGAAGAAGCGCTTTCTGTTGGTTTAGCGCTGGGATTAGGTCTCGAAAGAGATGCTGTGATAAAGGGTATGGAAACGATCTCTCAACCTGGTGGTACGGGAGATAACAAATCCTCGCTGTGTGTGGATTTACTAAATCATAGACGTTCAGAAGTTGATTTTATCTATGGCAAAGTGATTGAGATTGGGGAAAGTAAAGGTGTTCCAACTCCTACATTAAAGACGCTTCACGCACTTGTGAAAGGTGTGGAATCACATTTTAGTTGATGATTTATGAAAAAGTTTTTAGGTAAAAACGCTTTTATTTCAGGAAGTTCTCGAGGGATTGGCCTTGCTTGCGCAAAAGCTCTGGCTGAACAGGGGGCAAATGTCTTCCTCGTTGCGACGAATGAAGTCCTACTGAAGGAGGCGATGTCAGAAATTCAGCAACGATCAGCTGTTCAAGTTGATTTTCACTCTGTTGATCTGAGGACCCTTGAGGGGTGCCAGCAAGCCAGCTATGCGTTCCTTGAACGGTTTGGGCAAGCAGACATCTTGGTCAACTCTGCGGGTGCTACTAAGGGTGGAATTTTTCCGGAACAGTCTGATGAAGAAATGATCGATGGCTTCGCTCTCAAATTTCATGGTGCAGTCCGACTTTGTCGGCAATTGTGGCCCTCTCTCAAGCAATCCAACGGCACAGTCATCAACATCGTTGGGGGAGCAGCCCGTTCTCCTTCGAGAGACTTCATGGTGGGAGGTTCCGTCAATGCAGCTCTGGCAAACTTTTCCAAAGCCCTTGCCGCTCAGGGCTTGGTGGATGATGTAAACGTCAACTGGATTCTTCCCGGAATGACTGAAACTGAGCGCATGGAACGACTGCTAGAAGGCAAAGCAAAAATGCAAAATAAGAGTAAGGAAGAGGTACGCGCAGATTCTATCCGAAACGAGGGCATTCGTAGATTGGGACTACCTGAAGACATTGCTGAATTAGTTGTGTTTTTGTGTTCCCCAGAAGCTCGCCACATACAGGGCGCAGGAATTCCGGTAGATGGAGGAGCTGGGAAGGGGTATTACTGATGAGTCATCAAAATTATCAATGAAAGTGCAATTCCTCTCAGCCAAAGAGGCGATTGAACTAATCCCTGATGAAGCTACGATTGGTCTGATTGGAGGTGGAGGAGGACTAGTGGAAGCGACGCTCCTGCATCATCATGTTGAAAAAAGGTTTTTGGCTACAGGCCACCCGAAAAAATTAACCTGCCTGCATGCACTTGGGATTGGAGATCGAAAAGAGCGAGGCTTGAATCGTTTTGCCTACGAGGGTCTTGTTCAAAGAGTCATTGGAGGGCACTGGGTTTGGTCACCCAGAATGCAGCAATTAGCTAAGGACAACAAAATTGAAGCCTATGTGTTGCCTGGGGGTGTGATGATGCAGTTAATGAGAGAAGTTGCTGCCAAGAGACCTGGTTTGATTACCCATGTAGGATTGGGGACCTTTGTTGACCCAATCCTTGGTGGTGGAAAAATGAACCAGGCTGCACAAAAAGATCTAGTTGAGCGAATTGAAATTGATGGCAAAACTTATCTCCGTTATGTACCTATTCCAGTGAATGTGGCTTTATTGAAAGGCTCGAAAGCAGACGAGGAAGGTAACATCTCACTG
Organism: Deltaproteobacteria bacterium; assembly: GCA_003541985.1. Classification (GTDB taxonomy): domain Bacteria; phylum SAR324; class SAR324; order SAR324; family NAC60-12; genus JCVI-SCAAA005. Next base: position 3,969 of record DPLM01000054.1, read on the forward strand.
GATGAAGAACCTGCAAATGTCGATATCTACGCGATGGCAGCTGCAGCCCACAACTCAGGAGGAAAAGTAATCTTTCAGGTTCGGGAGAAAGTTCGCAAAGGAGAATTGGGAGCAAGACAAGTCAGAGTACCTTCTGCTTTGGTAGATGTTGTTGTAGTTGATCCAGATCAACGCCAGGGTTATGAACTAATCTACGATCCATCGATTTCGGGAGAACAAGAGGACGCTAAGTACCAGAGTGAAAAACCTTTATTCTCTGTAAGGTTAGCAATTGCTCGCCGAGCACGTCTTGAGCTCTTTAAGGGCGCTGTGATCAATTTTGGATTTGGTATTCCAGATCAACTTGCCGCTATGATAGCCCAATCTGGAGAGTCTGAAGATTACTACCAGACCATTGAACACGGAACTTATGGAGGGAACTTATTGACGGGGAATCTCTTTGGTTACGCTAAGAATCCGACCTGTATGATCGATGGCCCATCGCAGTTTGATTTTTATTCAGGAGGTGGACTTGATGTCGCCTTTTTGGGATTTGGGCAAATCGATCAAGAAGGGAACGTCAATGTTTCCAAACTGGATGGTGTGACTGTAGGACCAGGCGGATTTATTGATATTGCTCAAAATGCAAAAAAAGTTGTTTTTTGCGGTACCTTCGACACCAAGGGATCTAAATTGAGAACGGGCGCTGGAGAACTCAAGGTTGAAAAATCAGGAGAAATTAGAAAGTTAGTTCAGTATGTTGATCAGATCACATTCTCTGGAAAGCAAGCGCTCAAGCAAAAACAGGAGGTAATATACGCTACCGAAAGAGCATTGTTTCGACTAACAGAACTAGGATTATTACTCGAGGAATTAGCACCTGGAGTTGAACTGCAAAAAGAC
>DPLM01000227.1:0-466 GCA_003541985.1 Deltaproteobacteria bacterium
CGCACTTCTGCTTGCAGATTTGCGCTACTGTGGAGGCTGTCCAATACCGAATCCACATCCTTGCCAAAGTTATCGACAGAGTTGAGGGCTTGCTGCATCTGCTGCTGGAAGGGTCTCTCTGTTGTCACAGCAGTCTGGGTTGGATGCATGGAGACAGTGAGTTTATTATCCAAGGCGGTCGGCTTCTGCACGTTCATGGGCCCTCCTGAATGGCCACCGAGGTCAAGCGACCAAGATTTCAGGCGTTTCGTCCGAGATCAAGGGCTGACTGAACCATGTTCTTAGTTGCATTGAAGGCTGCAGTGTTGGCCTCATAGGAACGGTTTGCGGACATTAAGTTGACCATCTCTTCCATGATGTTCACGTTGGGCATCTCCACATAGCCTTCTTCGTTGGCATCAGGATGACCTGGCTCAAAGCGAAGAATTGGTGGTCGCTCATCCTGCACAATGCCTACAACTTTTAC
>DPLM01000227.1:870-11301 GCA_003541985.1 Deltaproteobacteria bacterium
GCCACAGATGCAAGAACTACTTCACGACGTCGGTAAGGCCCTCCCTGAGGAGTACGGGTTGTCTCAGCATTGGCGATGTTTTCTGAAATTGTGTTGACACGCTGCCGCTGGGCAACCATCCCAGAGACGCTAGTATTGAATGCGGATAGAAAACTCATTATTTAGTCTCACTGATGGCAGTTTTGAGCATCCGAAACTGATGAGATAGCATCCGAACCGATGCGTTGTACATCAGCTGGTTCTCGGCCATCTTAGCCATTTCTTTATCCAAATCGACTGTATTTCCGTCAAAGTCAGCGAAGGGTGTCGCACTACGAATTCGCTGTCCTTCGACCCTATCCAGCAAGGGCGCATCATTCCCATCTAGGTGCCTCTCATCAGTCACTTTCAGTGGACCTGGCGTCTCTGCTTCTAGTGCCGCCACCAGCGAATTTTCAAATACCAGATCTTCAGCTTGGTAGCCAGGGGTATCCAAGTTCGCAACGTTTGAAGAGAGCAATTTGTGTCGCTCGGTACGCAGATCTAAAGTTTTCTGTGCAAGTAACTGAGCAGTATCGCTAAATAAAGACATGGGCTATTCCTCGCTGGCTGAAAAAAGCTTAAAACTTGGATGCAATTCCAAGACCAGCATCTGAACCTACTCCGCTTTGTTTCTGACTTCGCCGACATTGTCAGGTGGTAGGGACATCAATGCTTTTAAATCTCAGCAAACAAAAAGTTGAGGATCACTAAAGCCTGTTGACTAGAGAGTACTATGACGAAGACTACACAATTGCGCTATGCCTATTCCTTAGTGAACTAATGAATCTAGAATTGAGCAACATCTGCTGGTTACAGCAGATTCGCAGCCAAACAGAATTGCACCCCCAAACTCTCAATTTTGCTGGCGAGCAATTGTGTTTTCCTCATTATTTTCAGAATGATATAGAATTTCTATAAGATAGAGAGTATTTTTAATCAAATATTCTAGGCAATTGTGCTCTCAAATACTATACCGTTCTGTAAAAGGGCAACCTTTCTACTGGGACTCTGGCAAACTCTCTTACTTGTATTGGGTCTTTCTATCGCTTGGGTATGCACGGAGGATTTTGGCAGAAAACCCTGTGGACAACCCACTAGTTACTAACCGTATTCAAATAGCATAGGTAAATAGAGCAGCTTGCCCCTTCCACAACTCCTCAAGTTCATCCATCATTCTCGGATTCAACTGAACCTGCACTGGAGTGCGGATCATGACAGAGGCATTGCTCTCTGTTTTGACGCGAAAGTGTACCTTCTGAGACCCTGGGTACTTTTGAAATATGCCACGCAGATGTCGCAAATGCTCCGGAGCCATACGCTCCTGGTCGATACAGATCGTCATACTTAGCGCTTTCTCAGAGCGAACTCGACTAAGCAGTTCCAAGCGGTCTGCTACCAAACCAAACTCATCATCCCGAAAACTGATACGCCCACTGACAAGGAGCGGTTCATCCATTTCAAGGAGATGTCCATAGTCTTTGTAGATTCGACTATAGATGGGCAGTTCCAGAATACCTCTCAAGTCTTCGAGATGGACAATAGCAAATTTTTCAGAGTTCTTCGTTAATCGGATGGTCTTCTCAACGACAATTCCCACTATGGAGACATTGTCTCCTTCTTTGTGAATGCCTGTAAGAATATCAGTGGAACTGGTAGCCAAAGCCTTAACATCAGAAGCATATTGGTCCAGAGGATGACCAGATACATAAAACCCCAGAGCCTCTTTCTCTAATCGAAGTCTTTCTTTTAGTGACCAGTCTCGAACGTCTGGCAACTCCAATTGTGTTTCGGTTTGACGTGCCTCTGACTCATCCATTAGATCGAATAGTGATTGCTGCGAGCCATCTTCTGCTCGTTGGAATTCCTGGGCTAAATGGATTGCATGATCTAACACGGCGAATAGCTGAGCTCGGTTAGGACGAAAAGAATCAAACGCTCCACACTTTACCAGTGTTTCAAGCATCCGCTTATTCATCCGATTGAAATCCAAAATTTTCAGAAACTCCATAAAGTCACTGATTTCTTCAATTTCCTGGCGAGCTTCAATCAACGCATCAACGGCATTGCCCCCAACATTCTTGACTGCATTCAAACCAAAACGCACTGACTCAATCCGCGCCTCCCGCCGCAGAAAACTTCGAATCGGAGATAGCCCTGCAGGATCCGCAGTGGTTCGAAGTTCAACCTGAAGTTGTTGGAGAATTTTGGATTCAGCAGGATCCAAATTTTTTTTCAGAACTTCTATCTGGGTCTGTAGTACCTGTAGAAGCTCCAATTCTGTTCCAAATTCTTTTTCGAGCATAGGAGTGAGGAGGTGTCGCAGTATATTTCGAATAGACTCTGCATTGTTCGTCGGCTGGAACTGCTCTACGTGAAGCAGAGTACGCTTGTGTATGCTATAACCTTGGCGGGTGACCGTAAACTGCTTATGTCCTTCACAAACATCTGGAGGCAATACCTGAATCTTCATTTCTTTGCATTCGCCGATAAAATTGACGATCTTGTCTGGGTTAGTGATGCTGGAATTCAGCACTGACGCCATGAACTGGACAGGGTAGTGAGCCTTCAGGTAAGCGGTCTGATAAGAAATCAGACCATAAGCTACGGTGTGAGACTTGTTGAAACCATAGCCCGAAAAGTAGTCGATCAGGTCAAAAATCTCGTTTGCTTTCTCCTCAGGACTCATCCCACGAGGTACCCCCTCAACAAATTCTGGATTTGCACAACAACCTTCAACAAACTTTTGGCGCTGCTCAGCCAGCACTTCCGGAATCTTCTTGCCAATCGCTCGACGCAACAAATCAGATTGTCCCAGCGTAAACTTGGCAAGTACCTGTACTCCCTGCATGATCTGCTCTTGGTAAACCATCACGCCATAGGTTTCCTGGAGAATTTCTGCCATCAAGGGGTGGGGATAGACAACCTTCTTTCGCCCATGCTTACATTGAACAAAGTCTTCCACCATCCCAGATCCCAGAGGACCTGGACGATACAATGCTAAAATAGCGACAATATCTTCAAAGACGGAAGGACGCATATCGAGCAGTAGTTTTTTCATTCCAGAAGACTCCAACTGAAAAACCCCAGTTGTGTCCGCCCGACAGAAAAGTTCAAATGTAAGTTCGTCATCCATTGGAATCTTATTTAGATCCAGTTTCTCTTCCTCATTACGGTTGCGATTGATCAATTCCAAGGCTTTGTCAATAACCGACAGATTGAGTAAGCCAAGAAAGTCGAATTTGACCGCTCCCTGATCCTCAGCGTATTTCATTGCAAACATCGACTGCACAGTGTTGTCTTTACCTGTGCAAATAGGCATCACCTCACGGATATCCTGATCCATGATGATCACCCCCGCAGCGTGAGTACCAAGATGCGTACTGAGATTTTCCAAGGATTTGCTTAATCGAATCAACTTTTGCTCGTTTTCCGTTCCTTCTCGCTCCATCCGGGCTAGTTCGGGTTCCTTGTCAATGGCATCCTGCAGACTGATATTAAGTTCGTTAGGGACTAACTTGGCAATCTTATCAGCTTCTGAAAATGGGAAATCCATTACCCTTGCGACTCCTCTGACAACAGCTTTGGCCTTGAGTGAACCAAAGGTCGAGATCTGGCAAACTTTTTCTGAACCGTACATCTCACGCACATGTTCGATTACGCTATCTCTCCCCTCAACATCAAAGTCGATATCAAAATCAGGCATGCTGATGCGATCTGGGTTGAGAAAGCGTTCGAATAGTAAGCCATAGCGTAGTGGATCAACATCCGTGATGCGCAAGGCGTAGGCGACTAGCGATCCGGCTCCAGAACCGCGACCTGGTCCCACAGATACTCCGTTGTCCTTTGCCCAATTGATAAATTCCGCAACAATCAGGAAATAGCCTGGAAACTTCATCTGATTGATGACCCTCAATTCAAAGAGAAGTCGCTCATCGTAGGATTTACGGAATTCCTCAAATGGCTCAAAAGACTGATAGAGTTCATGTAGAATCTTTAATCGCTGTTCCAAGCCTGTGTGAGATTCATACTCTAACCAACTATCTAGTGTGTAGCCCTGAGGAATCTCAAACTGTGGTAGATAGTAAGTACTGTTGTCCAACGAGAGTTCACAGCTAGCTGCGATCGCAGCAGTATTCTCCAGTGCTTCAAGTGGCAGTCCACTCGACACAAAAGTCTCCTGCATCTCTACTTCAGTCTTGAGATAGCACTTATCTGTTAGCATTTGGGGAGCATCCCGATCTGTCACCTTGCGCTGCATGCCCATCAACCGGAGGATGTGCTGGGCCTCGGCTTCTTCAGCATTTAAATAGAAACAGTTATTCGTGCCTACTAAAGGTAAGCTCATATCTCCAGCAAGCTGCATCAATCCCTGGTTCACCTCCTCTTGTTCAGCAAGTCCTGTATTCTGAAGTTCTAGGTAGTAGCGACCCGGAAACAAATCTGCGTACCACTGCGCTAGTTGACGAGCATCGTCCATGCGACCATTGAGGATACGACTACCTAATCCTCCATCCACTCCACCGCTCAAGACAATAAGCCCTTCTCGGTAGCGCTCTAATAATATATGGTCAATCAAAGGGATTCCCCGCCGCTTTCCATCACTGAACCCAAGACTCGCTAGATAGGTTAAGTTTTGGTATCCCTGTCGATTCTGACAAAGTAACTGCGCGTGGAAGTGACGCAAATTGGTGTTTGGATCTGGATGTTCTGCAAGTGGAACTTCACTCACAAAGGCCCCCATACCAATCAAGGGTTTCAAATTTTCCTTCTCAAGAGCTTGGTAGAACTCAACAGCACCAAAAAGATTGCCGTGATCAGTGATAGCACAGGCGCTAAAACCTCGCTCTTTCAGGACCTTTGCGAGCTGCTTGACGCGAATAGCACCTTCAAGCAGAGAGTACTGGGTATGTAGATGCAGGTGTGTGAACATGAAGGACTGCTGAAACAGGATTGACAAAGAAGATGGATAGCTCCCAAGTCTTGTTAAAAAAGAGGCCTGGTGCAAGGCAGTTTGTCGATACCAGCACAAAAAGAAGGCGGTGGACTTCTTCTAGTTCTGAAAAATGCGGGGAAGGATTGTACCGATGAAATGAGCTTGGCTACCCAGTATCCAGAGTAACCAAATAGAGAGACAGAAGATTTAGTAGCGATAGTGCGAAGGTTTGAACGGACCTTCTGCTGAGACACTCATATACTCCGCTTGTTGTGGTGTGAGTTCAGTGAGTGTGGCTCCAAGCTTACTCAAGTGCAAGCGTGCCACCTTCTCATCTAATCGCTTAGGAAGAACATGGACCTGATTTTCGTATTTTTCATTGTTTTGCCAGAGTTCGATCTGGGCCAACACTTGATTGGTAAAACTTGTAGACATCACGAAAGAAGGATGCCCCGTCGCGCACCCTAGGTTCACTAAGCGACCTTCAGCCAGAAGAATAATGCGCTTTCCATCTGACCATTCGTACTGGTCTACTTGGGGTTGTACACTGATCTTTTTGATATGAGGGTCCTGATTAAGCGACTTCACATCAATTTCGATGTCAAAGTGGCCGATATTGCAGACAATTGCATTATCTTTCATGGCATCTAGGTGTTCTCGACGAATGATATCGCAGCAACCGGTAGTCGTGACAAAGATATCTCCTCGTGAAACTGCATCTTCCATGGTAACCACTTCGAAGCCCTCCATCGCGGCCTGCAAAGCACAAATTGGGTCGATCTCCGTGATAATCACACGGGCACCTTGTGCCCTGAGTGACTGAGCACTCCCTTTGCCGACATCTCCGTAGCCTGCAACAACGGCAACCTTGCCTGCGATCATAACGTCTGTAGCTCTCTTGATTCCATCCAACAGTGATTCGCGGCATCCGTATAGGTTATCGAATTTGCTCTTGGTCACTGAGTCATTGACATTAATCGCAGGTATACAAAGTTTGCCAGCCTGAGACATCTTATACAAGCTATGCACACCCGTTGTAGTTTCTTCAGAAACGCCTCGAATCTTATCTAATAAATGTGGAACCTTCTCATGCACATAGCCAGTCAGATCACCACCATCGTCCAGTAACATATTGGGTCCATCGCCTCCCGGCCACTTGAGCGTCTGTTCCAGACACCACCAATATTCCTCCTCAGTTTCTCCCTTCCAAGCGAAAACTGGAATGCCTTGTGCGGCAATCGCTGCCGCTGCTTCGTCCTGGGTTGAAAAAATATTGCAGGAAGACCAACGAACCTCTGCTCCAAGAGCGATCAGCGTCTCAATCAAAACTGCTGTTTCCATCGTCATATGCAACGAACCCGTAATTTTTGCCCCAGCCAAAGGCTTGGATTCTCCATATTCTTTGCGTAATGCCATCAGTCCTGGCATTTCATTTTCCCAAATGGTTATTTTTTTGCGTCCCCAATCGGCCAAAGACAAATTCGCAATTTTGTAGTCAGTAAACGACATGCTTCATCCTTTTTTGTTGTGAGCCCGGTAATTTTCTCCGCAGTTTTCGCATTACAAATAGGAAAAAACTACATTGCGTAAGAAGAGACCAAAGTACAAGTCTTTTTCATCACTACATACGTATGTAGTGATTTGTGATGAAATAAGAAAATTCAATGATTTGGCACTTGAAATGCGATCACAGTTGGGCTAGTAATTGCGATTATTCTTGTTGAATGGATGCAACAGAATCTGAATTTCACATATGTTATCACGATCTCTCCGATCAAGGGGCAGGAAGCTTCTCTCCCCATCTCAACGTCGCAAACCAATACGTCATCGTCCTGAGAGACGTTTGGGAACCCGCCGACTGAGAAAATTACCGCTTTCACTGTTGGCAGCCGTAATCTTTGCGCTTTCCTTATCCCTTCAGTTGGCTTTTTTCACTTGGGAACCTGTACAACCGAGACTGCCAGTCACCCAATTGACGGCGCTGAACAAACTCGTACAGCAGATCAATCAATTACTGGGACAAGATGAACCAGCCAAGCAACTTGCAATTCAAGATCTACTTGACCAAGAAGTTCAGGGTGCTGTTCAACTGCTTTACTTGGATCGCCAGATCAAGCAGTCGCAGTCTAGCCTCCCTGATCTATCTCCTCACCAAGTCTTTCAGCCACTCGATGACTCACAAATTCTGCTAACTCTGCCGGTTGGTCTAGATAAAGTCCGTGGTCTGCTAGTTGTACGACAAAAAATACCTCCACCTCCTCCACCAGATTGGTTAGCGGCAATGTTGCTGAGTGGGGCGATAGCTGTTGCCTCGATAGCTTTGGTACTCTGGTTAAAAACTAGTAATACAATGGGTCAGATTGACCTCCTATGCCGACAATTTCTTCGCTATCGACGGGAAAATGAAACACAGGAGATGGAGTTTCCGACCACCAGTCGACGCCCTAGCGAATTAGAATTGCGAGTTGCAGTTCTACAAGACTTGTGGGTTAAATTTCAGAATGTTCAGGTGGAATTAACAGAAAATGTCGAGGCTCTTGAACAATCCAAGCAACAACTAGAAAACACCATTGAAGACCTGCGGAAAGCCAAGCAGCAAGAGCAACGTCTGATTGAACTGGGATACGCCGTTGCGGAATTTGGCCACGATATTGGCAACGCCAACGGATCCATCATGAGTTATTCCTCTCTGGTTCTTCAGCAGTTGGATAAGCCCATACTCGAACCAATGGAAGTAGCCCGTGCGTTGGTACACATTCGCAAGGTTGAATTGGCCTCAAAAAATGTTGCTGGTCTTACAGAAGACATTCTTGAATTCGCTCGCGGAAAAATGCAACTCAACAAAACTCAGCATCAAGCTGAAGATTTCATTGCTCAGCTCGAAGTTTATCTGGGATTTGCAGAAGACATGGACATTCAGTACAAATATCCCAAAAATATTCATGCAAGGCTAGAATTTGATGGCCGCAAGATCAGTCGCGTACTAATCAATCTCGTGAAGAATGCTTGGGAGAAACTCAGGGAGCAAGAAGAAGGAAGCATCACGGTGATGCTGCATCAGGAACGCAAAAATTTACTGATTCGAGTCAGAGACAACGGTGCACCGATTCCAGCACAAGTTTTGCCCGTAATTTTTCATTCTTTCCAAACAGAGGGTAAAGAGAAGGGAACCGGCCTTGGGTTAGCAATAAGCAAGAAGATGGTAGAAGCACATGGAGGAGAAATTCGTGCAGAGAACCTGGAAACTGGAGGCGTCCAGTTTGAAATCTGGCTGCCAAATGCGTATCAAACGACTTCAGCGAATTCCCCGGCAGGGTCTGATGAAACCCTGCCACAGGCCGCCAACTACTGAACTTCAGGCGAGGGCTAACCACTCAGAGGGGCTAATTTCTCGGTCGAACTGATAGGCTGGGTGCTGACGCTCCGGCTCTTGAGCCAGCATGGACTCAACACCTTCCATGAAGGATTGTACAGCACTGTTTACACGACTGTCGAAATCTGCGGATTGGATTCGCATTTCCAAACTATCTTCAAAAACAAGGTTGCTGATCAGCATGGGAACTCCTGAGGAAGCAAGGAAAGAAAAGAAGGGAGGTCTCAATTCATCTCGACAGAGAGACGGATTTTACTCCCACAATTAACTTGTTGCTACTGTTATCGGTTCCCGATTGCCAAACTTTAGAAAAAAAAGCACATATCTTGAATTTTTTCGGCAACATGCCAAAAAGCTAAATCGCGTTACCTAACTTTTTTCACAAGCTGCAACAGGCGAACCATTCATTCTAAGGAATCCCTGATGTTGAAAAAACTTCTCCTCCTTGGCCTTCTGAGTTTCAGTGGTCTAGTAACTGTGCTGGCCAACGAGTATCCTATACAAACTCGTTGTGTCCTCTCTGAACGAGCCCAGCTCTATTTGGCTCCTAGCGATAAAGGAATGGCTTGGCCCACGCCGCGCTATACTCCACTACGACATATTGACACCAACGCTGATTGGCATTTGATTGAAGATTTCGAAGGAGATCGCTTTTGGGTCCACAATCAGTATGTTACTGACAATGGCTTCTTGGTCTGCGGGGTTTTGAAGACTATGGCCACAGCCTACAGCGGACCAGGACCGGATCATGAATTGGTGGGAACGCTGCCGGCCTTGATGGGGCTACGCATTGTTGAATACACTTCTGGTTGGATTCATGGGGTTTCTTCCGATCATCGGGAAGTTTGGGTACCAGAAGCAACTGTAAAAATATTCTGACTTAGATCATAGCCTGCTCAAAGCTTCTCGCGCAGCAGACTAGCTACTCCATCTACCCACTGAGGACTGCTATTGAGCGAGGGTACCAGTTGCAAGTCCTCACCTCCTACCTCTTTGAAGTCTTTCGCTGCTTCCATTCCGATTTCTTCTAGTGTCTCCAAGCAATCGGCTACAAAAGCTGGACAGAAGATTACTAATTTCTTGATTCCCCGTTTGGGCATCTCTGCGATCACTTGATCCGTGTAAGGTCTGAGCCAAGGAGTACGTCCAAGCCTCGATTGATAACTAATACTGTATTTTTCCTGAGGAATACCGAGTTTTTCTGCCAAGCGAGTAGCAGTGCGATGACAATGTGCTCCATAGCACATTCGGTTTGCATCACAAAGCGTCGCACAACAATTGGGCTGTTTGAGACAGTATTCTCCTGTGTAATCACTTTTCTGCACGTGTCGCTCTGGCAGGCCATGGAAGCTAAAAATCACATGATCTGGTTGCTGTTCCCAGTATGGACGGCCGACGGCGGCAAAGGCTTCAATGAAACGCTCGTCGTCATAGAAGGGCTCCAGCAATTGCAAATGGGGTGTATTCCAATGTCTCGAAGCTTCCCGGTAGGCTTCCTCCACCGCAGAGCCTGTTGAACTGGAAGCATACTGGGGAAACAGCGGTAGTACGAGAATCCGATCACATCCTTCTTCACGCAAAAATTCAATCGCAGAGCCAACAGAGGGATTCCCATAGCGCATTCCTAGTACTACAGGAGTTCCCAGTTCTTGAAGTTTCTGTCGAACTCCTTCGGTCAGTTGCTGGCCGTACACCAGCAGCGGAGAACCCTCCGGTGTCCAAACTTTCCGATAGGCCTTAGCAGAGCGTCGGGAGCGAAAAGGTAGAATGATAAAGTTTAGCAACAACCAGCGTCCAAATGAGTTGATGTCTAAAACTCGTTCATCGCTCAGAAATTGCTTCAGGTAACGGCGAACTGCTCCAGAATCTGGAGCATCCGGAGTGCCTAGGTTTATGAGTAGGACACCAGTTTTCATCTCAGAAAAGTTCCGTGGCATGGAAGAATAAATTTTTGCCGGTTGTAGAGAAGGATCTTTCACAATTGCATTGTTTTTAATCGCTAGAGTTTCATCGGTAGTTTTCGCTCTAACCCATTCAGTAGCCGGGCTAAAACTAGGGGCTTCTGAGCTGTACCTAGAGTTATTAAACTGTGCATCAGCAATTT
>DPLM01000227.1:11687-20634 GCA_003541985.1 Deltaproteobacteria bacterium
CCCGAATAATCCGTTACTGGCCTGGTCTTTCTCTTCGGCAAAACCTCCCGTTTCACATGAAATATCGCAGTAATCAACCAACTTATTACTATGGGTCATTTCGAGTCTCCTTAAGCGGTTAAATCTAATTACAGGAGGCGCCTAATATTTTTCGCCAGTGTGGTATCCAGCTAACTATCTGATTGAACAATAATGGGTGTGGCCAATATTTGTGTCTGCAGCGGCGCACAGATACGATTATCGCAGATCTGGTAAGCTAAATTTGCTTGAATCTTATCGTAGCCCAATGGGTGGTTGAGAGCAACACGGATGCGTAGACGAAGTTCCAACCCGTACTGATGTATAGACAATTCCTGGGCGAAGGCCTCATCATAAAATCGAACTGGAGGACTTTCCTGAAGGGGAGTGACGATCTCGTGATTAGAAAGAAGAGTCAGCCTAGTGGGTTCCGGTCCAAACTCATCGGCTGGTTTGATTGAGTAGATATGCCAACCCGTCGGAATGACAATCTGAATCCGTAGTTCCGTTTCAGCGCCAGGAGTTGTAATTTCAGGAACCAAGGCTGCCTGAAATTCCAACTTTGGTAAGTCTGGCGTTGGAGAGTTTTCAAATAAATCTGGCCGCGAGAAACCTTGACTCCAGACCGACGAAGAAACTCCCCAAAGCAGACACCCCAAGCTGCAGACGAGTAGCTTCCCCATTAGGGTTCGGTTGTCCGAAATACAGGGTCAATGACCTCAATCATTGCTGTTGAGCGTAATGCTTCAATCTGCTTGCTCTCAATGGCACGCTGCAATTCTAGACGTAGATTTTTCCTGATTCTCTCACGGGCCGTATCCGGATTCTCCACATCTACGAATCGTCGATTGAAAACAATCAAGTCTGTGCGACCTTCGTAAACACTAATGGCGGCTGGGTTGGAATCATCCAGTTTCAGACTTAATTTACGGAACTCTGGATTGTCTCCAATTTCTGGTAGGAATCGTGTTGAAGCGTTGAAGGAGATCGTAGCAACTTCTAACTCAAGCTCTTCAGCAATCCGTTCTAGTATAGCCGGCCTGCTCCGTAATTCTGTCAACCATCCTTCTCCTTTTTGCTGGGCTAATTCACGAGCGAGTTTCTCTCGAACTTGAGTAGTTGCTATCTCACGAACCTCCTCAAAGGGTCTTATTTGTGAGTCCTGCTTCTCCTGGATTTGGTAGAACACATAACCTTGGAGAGAATTGCGGGTCCAAACCTCGTGATCCTTCAGCTGCAACTCATTCGCTTGTTGCGCCAATCCTTGAACAGATCCTAGATCGGCCACTGTGCTGCTACTATCTAACCAGTCGCTCTCCTGGGCGATTTTTTTATATTGAGAAGCCCAGTCACCAATTGACTTTTCGTTAAATGTTGCTCGGAAGGTATCTCTAGCTTCTTCCAGTTCCCGCTGAGCCATCTCTTCTGCTAGGATTGCTACTATTTCTTCACGGACTTCTTCAATCGGTTGTTGCCCCCCTTCACGACGTTCTTCCACCTTGATCAGATGAAGGCCAAAGGGTGATTCGACAATATCACTCATTTCACCTGGCTGTAGTCCAAAAGCAGCATTTTCAAACGCTGGGACCATCTCACCTGGTTTGAACCAGCCAAGGTCTCCCCCTTTCTCCTTGGTCATGTCTTGAGAGACCTCTTTAGCCTCTTCTGCGAAGTCTACTCCAGCAACAATACGCTCACGAACCTCCTGCAGTTGTTTGCGTCGTTCCGTTTTCGCTGCATCATCGGCATCACCGGGCAAGCGCAGCAAGATATGCCTAGCACGTACTTCTGGTGGGGTTGTGTACGTTTCAATGTTGCGCTCGTAGTAGCGACGCACGGCCCGTTCACGAACATCTTCTACTTCTGTCAGGTCATTGATCCCTAAAGTGAAATAGGTCAAGCGGTAGCGTGGCAATGTCTGGAATTCATCAGGATTGTCCTGGTAATATTGTCGAGTTTGCTCTTCGCTGACGTCCACCTCATCTAAAAATACTTGCGGCAAGAGTTGCAGTGTCTGCACTTCCAACTTTTCGTTCTGAAGTTGGAACCTTTGCTCCACATCTTTCTCACTGATGATAATTCCGGCTGTCAGCAACTGCTGTTTCTTCTGGAGTAGCAGGTCCAAACGTATCGATTCTTCGTACTCTTCCGTCGGTATCCGGTTTTGACTCAGCAGAGTTTCGTAAGTTTCGAAGTTAAATTGACCATTTTTCTGGAAATACGGCTGCTGACGGATGTATTCCTGCACTTCCAAATCTGTGGTACGCAGATTGAGACTCTTAGCCATGTTGAGTAGCAACTGTCGGTCGATCAGTTGCTGGAATACTTGTTGTCGCAAGTTCACCTGCTGCGCAATCTGGTCTGCATTTTCTCCCAGTCGTTGACGCAATGACTCCAGTTGCTGACCATACATACGCTGGAAGTCCCGTTGCAAAATTTCTGTTTCATCAATTCGGGCAATCACTTCCTTACGGTCGCCAAAAAAGGAACCAACCCCAAAGGAGATCACAAAGGTGACACTGATGAAACCCAGCAACAACTTGAATAGAAAATTGTCGGTGTATTTGCGCAAGTCCTGAATCATAATTACCGAGAAGTACAGAAGGGAAAGTTGGAGCAAAAAACTGATGATTACAGTCAACTTCAGCTCTTTTTGCAAGCTGAAAGCCGGATGATGACTTTGCTAGTAACGGACTTTCATCTTGTTTTCTCCAGATAGCCTTTTTATCGTCATTTTCTTTTACAACCTATGTTAGATCGCCGCCTGTTTGCGAACTTCGACTGGGTATTGCTCAGTATCGTAATTATGCTCTGTGCCGTGGGCATTGTAGCAATGTATTCTGCTACGGTGGGCAATCCGCAACTCAGTCGCTTTTTGCCAAGACAAGTCATTTGGATAGTTCTGGGATTGGCTTTGGCGCTGGTGGCAACAGTAATCGACTATCGAATTTGGGCCCGATTCGGACCACTTCTTCATCTTGGTGCGGTCTTGCTACTGATATTGGTACTATTCATTGGTACAGGTGGTCCTGGTTCACCCGTAGAGCGTTGGCTCAAGGTCGGACCCGTTTTCGTGCAGCCCTCAGAGTTTACCAAGTTGACCCTGGTACTCTCCTTAGCACACTACTTTCGAGAGGGCCAGCGCATCGGCAGATTAGGCATAAAAGAGCTCATCTGGCCCAGTTTACTGGTAATCATTCCCCTGATGTTGATTCTCAGACAGCCCGACCTAGGCACAGCTCTATTGCTACTGATAGTCTTCATGCCAATGATCTTCCTAGCTGGGCTCAAGCTATTGGTACTACTCGCATCCATCGTGCTAGGACTCTGTTCTCTGCCGATTGCATGGCATTTTGTGCTCAAACCCTATCAACAGGAAAGAGTGCTGACCTTTCTGGACCCAACCCGTGATCCATTGGGAGCCGGTTATCACATTATCCAATCAAAGATTGCCGTTGGCAACGGAGGAATCTGGGGGCAAGGTATTGGAGGGGGAACTCAGGGACAGCTTAACTTTTTGCCAGCTCACCACACAGATTTTATTTTCTCTGTGTTTGCCGAAGAATGGGGCTTTACAGGAACTCTGACGGTCCTACTGCTGTTCATGGCATTGATCTTCTGGTCACTTGGGCACATCCTCAATACTCAGGATCGAGTCAGTGCGATGCTGACTGTAGGCGTAGTCACGATTTTGACCTCGCATGTACTGATCAACATCGGCATGACCATCGGACTCATGCCTGTTGTCGGAGTCCCTCTGCCCTTCTTCAGTTATGGTGGCTCGGCAATGCTCTCTCAAATGTTTGGCATTGGCTTGCTCCTGAATGTTCGGATGCGACGTTTTCGCACCGATGAACTCTGAAAATCTTTAATATTTCCTTCTATATGGTTCGCCTCCGCTTTGCTCCAAGTCCTACTGGTTACTTACATGTTGGTGGCCTGCGTACCGCACTCTTCAGTTTTCTCTATGCCCGACAGCAGGGTGGGCGTTTTGTCTTCCGTCTAGAGGATACGGATCAGCAACGACTGATGGAGGGATCTGAACAGGATCTCTTGCAAATGCTACAATGGGCTGGAGTAAACTGTGACGAAGGTCCCGGTATTGGGGGTGAGTATGGTCCCTATCGTCAGTCAGAGCGACTTGCACTCTACCAAGATCATCTACAGATTCTGATGGACTCTGGTCACGCCTACCCTTGCTTCTGCACACAGGAACGCTTGGACAACCTCAAGCAGCAGCAGAAAGCCCAAGGCCTTAATCCTAAGTACGATGGATACTGTCGAAAACTGAAAGCTACAGAAGTACAGCAGCGCCTGACAAATGGAGAAGCGTATGTCATTCGGATGCGGATTCCAGACGATGGAGAAAAAATTCTGATTGATGACCTAATTCGAGGGCATGTCAGTATTGACAGCAGCCAACTGGACGACCAGGTACTCCTTAAGTCTGATGGATTTCCCACCTACCACCTAGCTTGTGTTGTTGACGATCATCTGATGGAGATTACACATGTAGTACGTGGGGAGGAATGGCTACCTTCCCTTCCCAAACACCTTCTGCTTTATCGCTACTTTGGCTGGGAACCACCACGTTTTGCGCATCTTCCACTGATTCTAAACCCAGATCGTTCCAAGCTCAGCAAACGACAAGGTGATGTAGCTGTCGAAGACTTCAAGGCTCAAGGCTACGTTGCCGAGGGGCTTGTGAACTTCATTGCTTTGTTGGGATGGAACACTTCTGATGATCAAGAACTTTTCTCAATGTCTGAATTGACTGAAAAATTCAGCTTCGAACGAGTTGGGAAAGCTGGGGCTGTCTTTGATCGCAACAAACTTGACTGGATGAACCAGCAATATCTGCAGCGTCTGGAGTTGGATGACCTAATGCAACGTCTGCAACCTTGGTTGTCAAACTCACGCTGTTCAGGAGCAGATCCAGAATTTCTACGGAGGGCAATTCAGATCATTCAGCCAAGACTGATTACGTTGCCTGAAGTACTGGACAAACTAACGATCTTCTTTGAGGATAAGCCTCAACTTGAACAACCAGATTTGATTACTTATCTTCACCAACCAACAGCAAAAACTGTGTTGAGTGCTTTCCAAACAGCTCTAGCTAATACCGCGACCTGGGATGAAGGCAACTTCAAACAGTTGGTTAAAGGAATTCAGAAAAGCACCGGGATTAAGGGCAAGGATCTCTGGACTCCACTACGCTACGCAATCACTTTGGAGAAACACGGTCCAGATCTCAGCATGATGGCTGCGCTCTTCGGCAAGGAAAAATGTCAACAGCTTATCGAAAATGCGTTAGCTCTCACAACTTCCTAAGGCGATTGATGCGAAAACTTCTCCTGCTCAGTTTGCTATTCTTTTTCCTAGGTCAAGTTTCTATTGCCCAACCTACAGAAGGGCTACCCATCGAGTGGAACGGCTTTCGGGAACGCTTACTAACACTTGCCTTGGACCCAAGCGTCTTGGCTCCTGTACTGGCCATTGTGCCCGTTCCACCAGCGGATTCGGAAGAAGTCACTAAGATCTCCCACCAACTGCAGCAACTCCTATTTCTCAGCCTGAGTCCCGATCTGCCTCGTCAACTTATCCATCCCCCTCAGTTGCAGCGCATTCTAGATGACTGGAATAGCAGCCTACGTCTACAAAGCCGACCCTTGACCAATCGTGAGCTTGCTGGGCTTGCTGGTGCTGATTGGCTACTGGAAGGTCAATACAACCAGACCCAGGATGAGGTTCAAGTTGATTTGGAATTACAGGAATTACTGACCAATCGTGTCCTGCTGCGCGAACAGTTAACCTGGCTAATCAGTGTATTCGAAATTCCCCAAGCTCTTGAAATTGCTGATGTCAAGCCACCTGCTGAAAGCACGGAAATCATCTCTCCTTCTGAGGAAAAAAACACTTCTGAAACGAAAACAGCCACCTCCGAAGACTCTTCCACAATAAGCACAACAAACAAGACAGCAACCGATAGTGAAATTGCAACTACTCCCTCAGCTACTGCAGCGATCACCACAACGCCAAGTCTTGCTTCAGTACCAACTGCTGAAGTGAGCGAACAAGAAAACCTTCCAGATGAACCCACCCAAGTAATTGCTGAGCCAGATGCTACCGCTAATACCAGTGATGAAATAGTGCTGCCCGGAGTCCCTCTTGCTGTAGATGATCAGGAAGGTATTGGAGAGGAAACAACAGAATCCCAATCAATCACTGTTGAGAACGAAGAGGCCATCACTCCAATAGTAGACCCGATCAACGAAGTTGATGGTTCACAGGACCTAGAAATAGTGGCAATGATAACCCCATCGACCGAAACCACAGAGACAGAACCTGAGGATTCTGTTGAGAAAGAAATGACTACGGAGAATACGGCAGCTAGAAATTTTTTTGATTCAAAATATACCCAATCGTTATCAGAAATCTCTGCTGAGCCTGATTCTGCTAAAGTATTAATTAGCCCACAAGGTAGCAGTGATCACCCGGGAATGGCTGTCCTCGAAGGAGGCTCGTTCCAGATGGGGAGTTTGGGAGGGGAAAACGATGAGAGGCCAATTCGCCAGATCGAATTAGCACCATTCTATCTGGATGTGCATGAAGTCACGAACGCAGATTACGCTCAATGCAGCGAATGTGTGCGTGGTTATGGAGGTTTCGACACAACACTGCCAGGACAACCGGTCGTCTATGTGGACTGGGAAAACAGCGCGCGTTACTGCGCCACCGTCGGTAAACGGCTTCCTACCGAAGCTGAATGGGAGTATGCCACTCAAGCCGGTGGTATTGTAGAAAACCCCAACTCTGTAACAGCTGAACTAAGAGACCAGGCCTGGTTTGAACTGACCTCGCAAAACCTCCGTTCTGCAGCTGTTGTTGGGCAACGGCAACCCAATGCTTGGGGCCTCTATGATCTGCAGGGGAATGTTATGGAATGGACTGCTGACTGGTATGCCCCCTACGATCAAGCGAAACTGCAGAATCCAAAAGGACCGGAAGTGCCCCCGAATCCAACTTATCCACAGAAAGTAGCTCGTGGAGGTGCTTGGCAGGGCTTATTTGGTCAGGCTACTGAAGCTGGCTTGCGCAGTAGCCGCCGTTATGGTTTAGGGGCCTGGACCCAGGCTTTCAACTTGGGATTTCGCTGTGCTGCAGACTCTATGTGATTAGGGAAATAGTGAATCCGTAAACTGCTTGGCATCATAGGGGCGCAAGTCTTCAATGCCTTCTCCTACACCAATATAGCGAACGGGAATGTCAAATTCGTTGACGATCCCGATAATAACCCCACCCTTGGCCGTTCCATCCAGTTTGGTCAACACAATTCCTGTCAAATCTGCGGCTTCACGAAACTCACGAGCCTGAAAGATTGCATTCTGTCCCGTAGTCGCATCTAGCACAAGCAACACCTCGTGAGGTGCATCTGGTACAATCTTCCGAATCACCCGCACCATCTTGCGCAGTTCCTCCATTAGATTCTTTTTGGTATGCAGTCTTCCTGCAGTATCACATATGACAACATCATATTCCTCGCGAACTGCTTTCTCGACAGCTTCATACATCACTGAAGATGGATCAACTCCTTGACTCTTGGCAATAATGTCACATTCAGCGCGACGGCTCCATTCTGTCAACTGTTCAATGGCGGCAGCACGAAAGGTATCCCCAGCCCCCATTAGTACACGATGTCCGTCTCGGCGATACTGAGCAGCGATTTTGCCGATTGTCGTAGTCTTACCTACACCATTGACCCCGACAATCATCAACACCGCGGGTTTGCGATCCGCAACGTTGGGAATCGGCACTTCCTTTTGTAGAATGCGTACGATTTCCTCCTTGATCACTTCTCGTAGGGCATCCACATCACGCAGTTCCTGACGGTCAACCTGAGAAGTCACCACCTCCAGAATCTGCTTTGTAGTCTCTGGTCCAATGTCGGCTCCTAACAGAGCTTCTTCCAAGCTGTCCAAGACCTCTTCATCAATTTCTTTCTTTCCAAGCAGAGCATTGCTTAGCCCATCAATCATCTGTTCGCGAGTCTTACTGATCCCGGAGCGCAGCTTTTCGTAAAAGTTCTGAGATTCTGGTGTTGGTGTTGGGGCTTCTGAGATCGCTTCCCCAAAGCGTTTGGTCAGCACGCGCTGCTGTCGACGTTCTTCTTGCTTGCGTGTGATTTCATCCTGAAGAGCTTCGTTCTGTTGTTGCAGGCGATCAAGCCGGACTTCCCGTTGTTGTCGTTCTTGGGCTTCTTCTTCCTGTTGGCGCTGCTTTTCAAGTTCTGCCAGATGCAGTTCTGCTTGTTGTGGAGTCAGCTTTCCGCTGACCTCACCAAGCTGACCGCCCGTCCATAAGAACAACAACCCCGCAACTAGGGCACCACTACCAAATACTGTGAAGACAAACCAGATAACCGAAAAAATCATATTGATTATTGATAAACAAAAAGTGGAAGATTTATTGAATCTGTCTATTTCACAGATCAGTGATCAAACAAGCAATCGTTGAATCAGCGTTGTGAGGCTTGCTCCTCAAGCAACTTCGTTAGCTCATAGGGTGAGAAGATGCCCTCGGTTACCTCACCATTACGAAGACGAAGTTGGGTTCCGTCATCATTTTCATAGAGAGTTCCTACCACATTGCCTGACTCATCCTGCCATTCAACCCCGTAGTGAGCTTCACCATCAGACTGAGTGGGAACTACGCGTCCCTTGAAGGGTACTTGAGCCAAATTTTTAAGGTTCTGCTGCATCTGTTGGTACTGACGTTCTAGTTTTTGCAGGGTACGTTGGAGTTCCAGAGTGTTTTCAAAGCGTGTCAGTTTGTCTGCCCAATAAAGATAAATATCACCAGCTGCTTCCAGAACCGCAGTGGGCGCTCCTAAATCACTTAACTCTGCCGGCAGACTGCTTTTATTTTGTAG
>DPLM01000305.1 GCA_003541985.1 Deltaproteobacteria bacterium
TGCCCGGTACTCGTGATGTTGGGGTGGGCGGGCCAGTTGCTGCTGGATGAACTCCAGCAAATTAGCCTTCCCGAAGGCTAGGGACTTCTACGCTGGATCACCCGAGATAGCAATTATCAGCCTCGTAGGCTGTATGAAGAAGTTGCTAGCGAGTCAGATTGGAACGTCTACGAGATGAGTTGTAATATCTGCTGTGATTAACCTGTCGTTTAAAAAGGCCCATGCAGTTTGACTCGCAGACCCTAGCTTCAGGCAATCAACTCCCTCCTTAATGTGGTGCGAGCTTAAGAACCTCGGAATCCAAGTTCAGTGCTTCTTTACTCAGAATCATTTGAGAATGAACAATTCTCACCCACAACTTCCTCGTATCCGTACTCTTGGTGCAGTCTAGATTTTGTTGCCTTATTAAGTTTCTTTTACCCAGCAGTAAAATTGATTCTCCCAATCCTTCTGTGTTCTGCTAAAATCTTATTTTCCTCACCATTGTAATTCCAACAACGATCAGGCGTCCAATGTATCGGATATGGACTTGCACCGAAGTGGAAATCATAGTGGAAGACTATTTCTCGATGCTCCGAAGCGAGATGTTGGGAAAATTCTACAATAAAGTAGATCACTGTAAGAAACTGGTTAGTCGACTCAATTTGCGAATAGAACATGAAATTGAGTTGATGTACCAAAATATCAGTGCGGCTCTAATCGAGCTTGGGTTGCCGAGTATCAGTGGGTACAAGCCGCTTTACAACTACCAGAAAGAACTCGTTCCAGCAGTGATTCGGGAGTTTCTCCAGCAGAATTCTGAGTTCATACAGTTTTTTTTACAGGATACGTTGACAGTCCCCAAACCACGGATGATGCATCAACTGCTGGAGATTATGGAGAGTGCCCCTAAGAATTCTTCCTTGCCGTTGCTCTCATCAAATGATGCAGAGGAGTGGGTTGGCATCAACTACCTCGAGTTAGAAGCGAGAAATCAACAATTGGGAGATGTCGGAGAAAAACTAGTGATGGCCTACGAAAAAGCCCGGTTGCGAATGATGGGCCGGATGGATTTGCTGGACTTTGTGGAGCAGGCGTCCGAGACGATTGGACCCAATGTCGGCTACGATATTCGTTCTTTTGAGCAGGATGGCAAGGAACGTTTTATTGAAGTGAAGACTACCAAGTATGGCAAACTGACCCCATTTTTCGTGACTGCCAATGAATTGCTGTTCTCTGAGAGAAATCACAGGCAGTACTACCTCTATCGCGTGTTCAATTATCGGGTATCTCCGTCTTTGTTCCAGATTCCAGGCCAGTTAAACAACTGTTGCCGCCTAAGGCCTTCCATTTATCGAGCTTACTTGGCTTAAGTGATTCTTCCAATCAAGAAGAAACCTATATAATTCAACAAAATCCGTTTTAAGTCCTTATTACTATGCATTATATAATGACTATTACACAATAAGGATCACTTTAGTTTCTGCAAAAGAAAAAATCATTCATGGATCGCTTTGATTTGCTGAATCGCATGTTGGAATTCAAGAGTAAAATCCTCTCAGCAGATCAATTAAAAGATTGGCACTAGCAGAAAGAATATGAATGTGAACTTTTTAAAGTGAAAAAACTGCTGAAGGAGTTTGGCAGACGCAGGAATTTTTAAGTGGTGTTGCTAGGAGTGGGAATCAAGGGACTCCATGTCCCATCCCATCAATTCGTCTTTTTTGGTTCACTCACTTGAAAGAGATGTCCGTGCACCTTTTGCATGCCTAGGAGAATCAGGCGGTAATTTTCTTGTTCGGTTGGTTCGATTGTATTGCTGGAACCACTGGAGTTCTTTGCGCGGACAACTCCTGAGAAACGATTCTGCCATGTCATCTGAAAACCTCCAAAAAAATTAAGAATGAAAGTGGCCTCTGGTTATTAAAGTAATCTCAGCAGAAATTGAGCCAGTTTGATCTCTAGTTCGATAAGCAGGAAGAAGGTAGTGGTCTGATCTCCAGTAAATAACTTGTGCTGGATAGGTCTGACTGCGAGTTTGTTGGTGAAATTTCTGAAGGTTGTAGTTCAGGCCTGAGAAGCAAGAAATTAGGTTGAAAACTGTGAGGAGCCTTTCTGCCATAATGCTGCCATTTAGTGACTCTTCTTGTTAAATCTAGGGAAAAGCTCTCCTACTGAATAGCTGGAACTTCCAGCAGGGACGCCATGATAGCCAGTGAAACTAAAACTGCTCCGACATAGAGTACCCAGAGTCCAAAACTGCAATTGATTTCATAGGTTTCGCCTTACTGGATGTTGACTCCTCGGGATTGGTTCCAAATCGCTCTGTTGGTTTTTTTCCTGATAACCTGGCCGATTGCATTCTCAATCAATTCCGAAAGCCAGAGTTTTTTATTCACCTCTGCCAGCAGTATTAAGGAGAAACAAATTGAGATCTGTCACAGTCCCTTCTGGGGTTTGATCAGATACTTCTCTCCAGTTTTTTTTGGCAAGTAGCGAGCGATGTGCACTGGATCGATTGCTTCGAGGAGACTTAGGTTACCAGTAATGTGGCTAGCAAATGTGGTCTTGATTTCGTTGACTACTCGAGCTTGCAACTCTGCAGCGCGCTTTAGTCCTAATTTCTTCAAGACTGGCGTCACCAGCCAGCCACCAGCTCCCCAATACATGCCATAGTTTTGTCCCAGGGTAATAGGACCCCGCGCCAGCCTTCCGTAAATGTAAACCTGCTTGTGTTGTTCCGAGCCATAGGTGTTCAGCCCAGAAGCATTGCGGCTCAAGGCATGTTCCATCGAGGAAAGCAGAGTGTCCGCCATTCTACCACCACCAATCGCATCGAACGCCAATGTGGCGCTGGTTTCTGTCATTGCATCCACTAACTGTTCTTTGAAGTCCTCATCCATCGAATTAATGATGTATTTCGCTCCCAATGTTCGAAGCAGCTCCGCCTGTTCTACTGAACGAATGATGCAGATCAGCTCAATGTTTTCCTGCAGGCAGAGCTTCAAGAGCATTTGACCTAAATTAGAAGCTGCAGCAGTGTGCACCATCGCTTTATGCCCTTCTGTCTTCAGCGTTTCGATAAAACACAAGGCAGTGATTGGATTTACAAAAGAGGAAGCAGCTTCAGCCGCTGTGGTGTCTTCTTTGTGAGCCAGGCACATAGCAGCAGGTACTTTGACAAATTGCTGATAGCATTGGCCTGATACGAGCGAGACGAGTTTCCCTCCTAAGTGTTTAGCATTGGTACCAGCAGTAATAACCCAACCTGCCCCCTCATTGCCAACAGGCAGGATTTGGTCAAGTCGAGAACGAATGGCGTCAAGATATTGTTCTGAGATCGGCGCTACCATTTTTTGTTGTTGATCGTCAACCATCAGCTTGCCCTTTGAGTAATCAGCAAAAGCGAGCATGGGAAACATGTCTGACGGATTAATGGGGGCGGCTTCCATTTTCACAATCACTTCGTCGTCATTCGGCGTGGGTATCTCGTTTTGCACGATTGATAAAATCAACTCACCCTGGCGAGTTGCGGATGAAACGATCTGGCGGTTTTCACTCAATGGTTTCTCCTTGAAAAATGATTTGCCAGTTTGATTAGCTCTGGTCGGGTTGGCTTCAACTAGCTAGTAGCTCATCCTCGACAAATTCTGCTAAATGAGTAGCAGATCAACTCTTTTTAGCGTACTGTCTCGTCCTACGAAACTCTTTCAAACAAATCTTACACTAAAAAGCCACTGTGGAATGAGCTACAATTTAATCTGTAACACTTTTAATGACATGCTACTCTGATTTTCAAAGCACACAATTTTTCAAAAAAGTATACAGGAACCTTGAATTCCTCAGAAAGATGAGTGTTGGCCGCCCGATTAGCAATTTGCAGAGAGTAATTCTAAATTGGGAAACAAAATGGAGAAGCTAACGCGACAGGATCAAACGAGGTTGCGTCAGTGCGAAGTTGTGATCTGGCGACTACTGCACAAGAAAGCTGGTCTTGATTATGGGGACTACAGCACAGCGTGGCAGAGTTGGTTTGATGATCGAGTGACTGATTTAGGAAAGAGTCTCGATCAGGTGCTGCATGATGAGAATGGGAACCTCCGACTTACGAAGCAGGACTATCGTAAGTTTTGGGCGTATGCTTATGAACTGCGGGATTTGAAGAGAAAAGGGGAAGATCATCCTGAGAGAGAGAACGTACAGAAACTGCTGATCACGTGATTAAGGTAAAAACCATACACATGAACCTACTCCCACTCACTTTCATTTCCCCGTACAGATATTTTTCGCGGAAGAGTATCAGCCGTCTTCGTTTGAGTCGATGGTCGTTGCGAGCTTTCCTAGTTAAACTCAGGATTATTACGACGGCTCCCTTGACCCACACAGTACATAGACCCGGTCCCAACAATGTGCGGGCAAGTGGGGACTCAATGGTAGTTGCTGGAATTCATGATGGAGACTTGCTAATCGTGAATCGCTTGTAGAAAAAGCCCAACAGGAAGGTTGTGATTGCCTCCCTCAGCGCGGAATTTCTCATGAAAAGTCTGTTGCAGACCCAGAATTGTTTTGAGCTTCAACCAGAAAACCCAGACTGCCCCAGCATCCCGGTATCCGTAGGCGATGACTCCCAAATTTGGGGCGTGGTGCGGCGGCAGGTCATTCATAAGCTGTAGAGAGCTAAAGCATGAACTAGCCCGTCAATTTTCAATCAAAACTAAACTTCTTTTCCAAGCATTGGTCTTCCAAGGCCATTGCAGACATGAACGACTACCAGTTCAAGTTGGTGAAGATTCAAGGTGAGTTCACCTGTCACAACTATTCAGACACAGACAAGACATTCATTGTCTTGGAGGGATCAATGTGCATTGGGTCCGAGGATCGGATAGCCTACTTGAGTAAAGGAGAAATGTTCGTGGTCCGAAGAGGTTGAGAACACAAGCCTTTCGCCAAGGAAGAACGCAAGGTGTTGTTGGCAGAACAGAGGTGTATCGTCAACACGGGAAAAAGTAGTGGAGTGTGGACAGCGGTGAATGATGCTTAGATTTAAGAGTGAGCTTCTGGACCTTGACTTCATCAACACAATAATTCAGAAAAGCCTTTCTAACTACTAGAAGAAAATCTCATTGAAGCACTAGGATCCAATTTTTGGACTGCACTATACCAGTTTCTACAGGAGAACCCAGTTCCTGATTCTTAATTTGAGGAGACCCAACCATGGAAAATGAACTCATCTATATGTTGCTAGATGCCTTTCCCAGCTTCTCCACGCTGATTTCCCTGTTAATTATCTTCTTATTGATGAAGAACATGGTGAAAATTGTGCGTCAGAGCGAAGTAATGATGATTGAAAGGCTAGGATCATTTAATAGAACAATGAAATCTGGACTTCATTTCAAACTTCCAGTCATTGAGCAGATTCGTAAAATCAATTGGAGGGATGAAGAATTAGAGAGAATCGATATGAGGGAAAGGGTACTGGATATTCCGGCACAGACTACGATCACCAAAGACAATGTATCCCTTGAAATTGATGCAGCGGTTTACATGCAGATTACCGATCCAGAAAAAGCTGTTTATGAAATCAATGATTTACCTTTAGCAATCAGTCAACTTACCCAAACAACTCTGAGGTCATTGATTGGTGAGTTTGATTTGGACGAAACTCTGGCTTCCAGAGATAAAATTAACTCCAGTCTCAAGGTCGTTCTCGACGAAGTAACAAACAAATGGGGGGTCTTAGTAAACCGTGTGGAGTTGGCTAATGTTTCGCCTCCCAAGGAAGTTTTGGAAGCTATGGAGAAGCAGATGCAGGCTGAACGTGAGCGTCGTGCTGCAGTTTTGTCTGCAGAGGGTGATAAGGAATCTCGAATTGCAAGATCTGAAGGTGAAAGACAAGAAATGATCAACCAAGCTTCAGGTGAAAAAGAGGCTTTGATTCAAACTGCAGAGGGGCAGAGAGAAGCTGCTATCTCAAGAGCCAATGGTACTGCACAAGCGTTGGAAATCATGTCTTCTGCAGAAAGGGAAGCCATCAAAAAAATTGCAGAGGCCCTTGGAGGAGATGTCAAACTAGCCACGAACTACATGATCTCTAAATCGTACATAGATGCCTATGAGAAATTTACGCACGGTGAGGGGGATAAGGTCTATCTCCCATACGATGCATCTAAATCGATGGCAGCATTTGGGAATTTAGGAGATCTGTTTAATCAATCGAAAAACTGATGGAACTTTGGTTGATTTTGTTTCTTGCTGGGTTAGGACTAGTTGGACTGGAATTAGTCCTGCCGATGATGTTCTGGATGCCCCTGGGCTTAGCGGCCCTTGCCACAGCTGCAGTCAGCTATTTTGTTGATCATTGGTTAGTATTGGGAATTTGGCCAATACTAAGTATGGTCTTGTTTGTTGGGATTAAGAAATCTTTCAGTGGTGAAGACCAGCAAAAATATAAATCAGGAGTGGATGGATTGATTGGGATGGAAGGGTTCCTCGTGGAGGCGATCGATAATCAAAAGGGTACTGGCAAAGTCAAAATCAATGCAGATGTTTGGAAAGTAAGATCATGTGAAGTGGAAGTACCAGTCGGCAAAAAAGTTAGAGTCGTAGCCGTTTCGGGCAATCAAGTGGATGTGGAAGAGAGCATTGATTTTCAGGATTACCTAGAAAAGGATTTTGAACGCAAACTAAACGAGTAGTAGCATTTGGACTCAATTTTCCACAAGAAAATAATTTATCGAGAGTATGTTTCTAGACTACCCCAAAAACTAAAGTTGAGAAAATTGAAAATGGAGATAGATAGTTGATACTGCTGGCCCGCCTAACAGGACCTGAAACTGGAACCTACCGATTAGAAGCCTGAGTAAGTCCTACCAAAAAAACTTCGCTAAATATAAAAACAGTGCTTAACTACCCTCTCAGCTTTCGAGGAGTTTACTTTATCTGCCTGCAATTATCTTCAGCAAATACTACGCTCATACCATACTTGGCTCACCGTCAATAAAACCTCTCCATTTTTTCTTAGCTACACCTCTGCTAAGCAAAAACAAAAGTTTCGTGCATCAAAAAACAGATAAGCATTTGATTCTGCAAGCGCACCACAAAGACTTGAAGCTGGAATCTGCTGACAGGAATAATACAAAATCTTAAATATTTTCAGTATTTTATAAGTTTTTTGATAGGTAGTGGTGACTATGCAATCAATATAGAAATACAGCTGTAACACTTCCTTCAAAAATACTTGGGGTCATGTTGCCTATGGCTGGATCCAGTCTCGTCTGCTCCTGTGTGATACGTGTGTCAGCAAGTCCATCAGCAACTGCTCAAATAAGTCTACTTCTTGTGTAGATAGTCAGGAGAGTTAAATACTCAGTCAATGGCCTTCTGCTGTCACTTTTCAAGTAATCGGGAAACATTTTTACACCATTTGCTGCCATAACTTAAAGGTCTGTAAACCGCTCACATTGGGACTATTGCATTGATCCTAGGGCGTAAACCACTCAGTGGCTTCAGAGCGCTCTAGGAAAAAAAATGATTTATTCATCTGTT
>DPLM01000268.1 GCA_003541985.1 Deltaproteobacteria bacterium
TGGGCCCTTCAAGTTCTTGAAGGTTGCAGCGAAAACTGAAGCGCTTCATTGAATGCTCTTGCAGAGTCAATACGTCAAAAAAACTAATTGGAACCATGTGGGTAAAGATTTCATGGAATCCATCATCACGTTTGCTTAGAATTCGCAAAATGGTGTTGATCTTGGCTGGTGTGAACAATCGCATTGGTTTCAATTGCATTCCACAATCAACTCACCTGGATTAGCAAAAGAAGCTGTTCTAAGCAGGTTGTATTTGGACCCACAAATCAATTCAGCTTTGCGATAGCAGTAGTTTGTATGATTTGGACAACTTAAATAGTATTGCCTGATTTGTCGTGGGGTTTCGACCATTTCTTGAGGAAGTGGCTCACATTGAATTTCGAAGGTTTGGTAAAGAGGTAAAGCAGTCCAGCGAGACTCCCGCTCGCATCTCGTCAGAAGTGGTTCTGATGGAAGACTAGCGCTACAGGAAATCAACAATAGCACAGCACTGTAGTAAAAAAAATTCTTCATGGGGTCTTTGAGTTCAGTAGAAACGGTCTCACCAACTCTGCACATTTCTGGGCAGCTCCAGCTTCCTTCTCAAGTAAGTTTCGGGCTTGCAAACCAAGGTCTTTTGCTTTTATAGGGTCTTTCAGTAGCGGCATGATTAATGAGCGGAGTTCATTAGTATTTCCTACACTGTAAGCGAGTTTATCATCGACTAGGCGAATTGCTGTCGCATAATTGCGAAAGTGCGGTCCAAAAAATATTGGTAATCCGAACGCGGCTGGTTCCATTATGTTATGGACTCCAGTAGTGAAGGCCCCACCCACGTAAGCTACATTTGCCTTAGCATAAAGACTTGATAGAATTCCAATGCGATCAACAATCAATACACGGGCTTTTGCAAATTTCTCCTCTTGGCACTGACTCCAAAGATGAGTTGGATAACTTGAAAAAATTTCTCGAATCTCTGAAATATGTTCGCCAGTTGGCTCGTGAGGCACAAGAATAATACGTAATTCTGATAACTCTTCTAGAGCGTCCAGCAGGACAGCACGCAAACAAGCTAAATCAGCTGGCCAGATGCTGCCTCCGATTAGAATATTCGCCTTACTCCAAGTTTCAGGGAGATTAGGTGCATTCAAACCATTTCGACGGGAAAGTACACTATCAACTCGAGTATCCCCAATGACTTTGATTGTTGACTTTGAATAACTCTCTGAAATGCGTTGGGCATCTCCTGCAGAAATTGCTGCTATTTCCTGCATGGCCCTATAAATAGTGCAAAAGAGACTTCTACCAATCAAGCTGCTATGACGCCAAGAACCCCGATGGACCAAGGCAGAAACCAAAAACTGTGGTACGCCTCTACGCTGTGCTTCCCATACTAAATTCGGCCAAAGATCATAACTAACATAGACTAATGCATCCGGCTGAAGTTTCGCTAGGATTTTTAAAGCGTTTAAATGACTGTCAATTGGTAGATAATCTTTCCAAATTACAGAATCCGGTAACTTGGTAGAGCCACTTTCTAGCCAACGTTTAGCATTAACTGAGGAATAACTCAGCGCGAGTTGTATATTTTCCTTCTCGAATTGCCTCATGATTGGCTCAGCTTGAAGGATTTCGCCAGCACTAGCCGCATGCAGCCAGAGCAGTGGTAAGTTCCAGTCACGATTCTGAAGAGCTTTATCCATTCTATCCCAGATGCGATTTCTTCCCTTGAGAGCCTCTTCTAGATTAGGATTATTCTTTGCCTGGTGCTGAACAAACTGCATTAAGAGAGGCTGTAGAATGAAACGATAAGTAAGCTTCCAAAAAGTCGTCATTTTAAAATCATGAAAAGGTGGAATATCGCTTGCTTGAATTTGAGACGCAATTTTCATAAATCTTTCTGCGGACAATCCAGATGAAATATAAGTGGTTGCTGACTGCCGTTACTTGCACGATAGGAGTGACTCTGGTTTGGGCTTCTAACCAAATTTTTCGGCAATACGTGGAACGCTTTCAGGAGGAAGCAGTCAAGACTTTTGCTACATACGTGATGCAGGGTGAGCGCTATCCTTTACAACATGCACTTTACGACATGCGTTTCCGGGTTTTGCAGGAAGAACTAGGTATCAGCCAACGTCGAGAGACGATGGAATGTAATCGTCGTCGCAATTTTGGTACTCAAATTCCTGCAGAGAAGCAGGAGTTCTGCCAGAAGTACGACTTCATCATCGATTTAGCCAAGGATCAACTGGCAAATGTAAGTGTTTTCAACTTGGTTTATTCGACGGTGGAACCCATCCTACTTAGAGAAATTGAGACCCGTAAAGCTCGAGATACTTTCCGTGTTTGGATTCATCAAAAATTAAATTGCCTAAAAGATGACTACCGCTGCGCAAACAACGAGCGGGAAATGCTTCGTAGAATTACCAAGGGTAAAAAAGAAGTTTTGGACGCATATCACGCGGCTTTAATGCGCTTGGAAAGAAAGCTCTATCCAGATGAAATTACGACTGCGCCAGTTTGGAGTTATGCGGGGCAAGCCTGCAAAGCGGTAGGCGTTTCACCACATGGCGAAGAGAAATCTGGGATGGTCTTCGTGCCTGGGGGTACCTTCAAAATGGGCAGTTCAGATGGAGATGTTGCGGAACAACCTGCTCGAGAAATTACTCTGACTGGATACTGGCTGGATCGTTGTGAGGTGAGCAATTCGGACTACCTGAAATTCGTAATGCAGAATCCATTCTTGCGACGTAGTTCCCTTTCACCAAAATTACATGATGGAAGCTATCTGAGAACCTGGAAAGACGATCTGATTGTGGAGTATAATGTAGGTAGTCATCCAGTGACTTATGTATCTTGGTATGCAGCGAGGTACTATTGTGGGGCATTGGGCAAGCGATTACCATCAGAAGCAGAATGGGAAAGAGCTGCAAGGGATGATAAGCAGCATCAACCCTACGGTTATGGGAACGATCCTGTATTCCTATCCGAATATGCTTGGTATAGTCAGAATTCAGCAACCATGCAGCGTGTGGTTGCTGACCGAAAACCCAATGATTTAGGCGCTTTCGATATGCATGGTAACGTATGGGAGTGGGTTTATGACAAGTTTGGTCCTTACAATCCAGAAGATCTGGTTGATCCCACTGGACCATTAGAGGGAGCGTATAGAGTGATGAGAGGTGGATCTCGTCTTAGTCCACCTGAATACCTGCGCTCTGGAATGCGACGTGACGCCTCACCGCAAAGTACATGGATGGATGTTGGGTTTCGATGTGCTGCCAGTGCAAAATTCACAACTGCTGCGAATGTTCGAGATAATTGATTTCCAACATTACTGGACTAATTGGTACCAAAAAAATTCAAATTTTGTCTAGATCAGACTTTTGAATTTTACATCCTCCAATCCGCCATTCTCCAGAATTTTGCTGTTCCATCTGGTAAAATGCCTGGAAAGTGAAGCCATTCAAATCAGTTAACTTAACCAACTGAATTTTCACACCAAAATGTTCTCGTAAATCTTGGTATTCTACTTTAACTGGTTGTCTTAAAACATTATATCCGTTCTTGACCATCTGCATAAAAATAGATGAATTTGCAAATTGCCGTTGAATGCCTGGTGTTGCAAAAGAGTATGCTTTCTCAGCATCTCCACTCCGAAATGCTTCTAATTGAGCATCAATTACCGCGATAATTTTTTTTTTATTCTGGCTATCCTCAGTTGGCTTCTCCTCAGCCCAAGTTAATCCAGAAATTAAAAAATAAGAAAGCAGACAGAGTACAAGATGCTTGAACATTATTCCTCCGATAAGAGAAGTTTATTGAATTGAAAGAAATATGGTATGAAATTAGGACATATCCTATCATTTTTCAATTATTTCTTACGATTTAAGATTTATCGTTTGATAATTAACATCAACTCCATGTTTTAGACCAAAGTCAATGAAAGATTCCACAAAACGCGTCGCAATAGTAGGTTCTGGCCCAGCAGCATTTTATTCAGCAATGGAACTACTCCGCTATGATGATCCCATGGTTTTTGTAGATATGTTGGAGCGATTACCCACTCCTTACGGGTTAGTCCGTGGTGGTGTGGCTCCAGATCATGAGAAAATCAAATCTGTCATAAAAATTTTTGAAAGAACTGCCGGACACCCACGGTTCCGTTTTTTTGGAAATGTAGAATTTGGAAAAGACATTAAGCGGCTTGAACTACTTCAACGGTATCATGCAGTGATTTACGCTTTTGGTAGTCGCTTAGACCGCCATTTGAATATCATTGGGGAAACTCTCCAAGGAAGTCATTCAGCAACGGAGTTTGTTGGATGGTACAACGGACATCCTGACTATCGCCATTACCAATTTGATCTTACTTCTAAACGAGTGGCGATCATCGGAATGGGGAATGTAGCGATCGACTGTGCAAGAATTCTATGCCAAGATCCTCAAAATTTGGCAAAAACTGACATTGCTGAACATGCACTTGAAGCCTTGCGACAAAGCGAGGTCGAAGAAGTCTTTCTCATTGGTCGTCGGGGACCAGTCCAAGCTGCATTTACCCCTGCTGAGGTACGTGAGTTACTTCACTTACCAAAAGTCGACGTCGTGATGCGAGGTTCTGATCTTGAGCTTGATGACCACAGCAAGGAGGAGCTATCAAAAGCTCCTCGCAACATTCAACTAAATTTGCAGATTCTCCGGCAAATTCATGATCAAGGAGATAGAGGCAACCCTCGCAAATTGCATCTTTGCTTCCTAATTTCTCCAACGAAAATACAAGGTTCTGATAGGGTAGAAAGTATTGAATTGGTACACAATGAAATTGTCAAAGAGGGTGGAATTCTTAAGGCAAAAGCTACAGATGAAGTGATGCACCTTAACGTGGATATGGTCTTTCGCTCAATTGGTTACATGGGTGAAGCAATCCTTGGATTACCCTTTGATGATCGGAAAGGAACATTACCAAATGACCATGGTCAGCTACTAGATGGTGTGGGTGGCAAGTTGCTGAAGCAGGAGTATACAGCTGGGTGGATAAAGCGCGGTCCAAGTGGTGTCATTGGAAGCAATAAACAAGATGCAATAGAGACCATTAACTGCCTCAAACAAAATTGGGAAACAAGTGACATCCCAGAGCCAAAATTAGTTCAAGAAAAGCTAATAGATTTCCTGAAGCAGAAGAAAATTCAATTCGTTAGTTTTGAAGATTGGAAAAAGTTGGACAAATTTGAGATTGAACAGGGACAGCGGAATGGAAAATCTCGTCAAAAAATTTGTGAAGTCCAGAAAATGTTGGATCTGATCATAAGCACTTAGCCAGTTCTTGCTTTTTCAAAAAGAAGAATTATTCTTACCTACTTGATTCTTTCTCAATATCCTATCAAAAAAAGGCAGAGTAGCTCAGCTGGTTAGAGCGTGCGATTCATAATCGCAAGGTCGGGAGTTCAAGTCTCCCCTCTGCTACTTCTATTTATCAGTGTTTCCGGTTCTTGGTGTCCAATTTGGTGTCCATCGATGTCAATTATAGAATCAAATAACTCTCTTCAAATTTTCCCTGATACAAGTCATCTTTGACTGACTGATTATAGCCCCTCAAATTTAGCATTATTCCACACTATTCAAACTAGCTCCGCTAACTAATCAGTCCTATTTCGTAGCCAAAAACTAAGTGTGTTTATCAAAGTCGGACTGACCAATTTTGGTGGTGATTGTTTTTCAGAAAATAGTCCCCATTACGAAGTTTTTGAACGAAGCTCCGATCATTTCTAATCAGGAACATTGATGAACAAGTATTTGCATATCACTTTTTAGCAGCATTGTTAAATCCCAAACAACATAAACATTTAAAAAATTAATCTGCTTGAGTTGACCATGCAAGGATCCAAATTGCTAAATCGATTACTACTGGTTCCCGGCTTGTTAGCATTAGTAACCCAACTGGCGCTTGCCCAGAGTGGAGTAACCCGTCCAGTGAACCTCCAGATTCCGGATCAAGGACAGGTTCAACTCTACAAGGGGAGTTATGCCCTAGTCATCGGTGCCAGTGATTATCAGGACAACTCGTGGGGTGATCTAAGAAGTGTCAGGGAGGATGTAGCTGCTGTTCGTAAGGCACTAGGGGAGAAGGGCTTTCTGGTGAAGACCCTACTGGATCCCACCAGCGATACCCTGATCGACCAAATCAATGACTTCATCGATCAGTATGGCTATGAGCAGGATAACCGTCTCCTGTTCTACTACGCAGGACACGGCTATACTCAGGAACGCAATGGTCGAGTGTTTGGTTATCTGGTGCCCGTAGATGCTCCAAAGCCTTACGACAATGAAAGGGCTTTTTTTCAAAAATCTATCAAGATGGAGCAGATTCTTTCATGGGCAAAACGGATTGAATCCAAGCACATTCTTTTTGTGTTTGACTCCTTCTTTTCTGACTCAGTTCTGCAATCCAGTGAGGTCACCTTCCCTGATGACATCTCCTACCAAACCCCCAAGCCAGTCCGACAGTTTATTTCATCAGGAAGTGCTAGCAATACTTTTGCTGACAAAGGTGTGTTTAGTCCTTTGTTCATACGTGGAATCAACGGAAAGGCAGATTTAAATCAGGATGGCTACGTAACAGGAACTGAACTTGGCATGTACCTACAACAGCAGGCCCCTCAATTCCATACAGGTCAGACTCCCTATTATGGCAAACTCCAAGATCCGGAAAGTGAAGGAAACTTTGTCTTTAAAACCATCAGCAGCAACAGGCCCAAATTAAAAATAATGAAGCTCTACATTGGGGTAGATGATTTTCTAGCGGATTTGGACTCTCATCAAACCAGTTGGAAAACCATAAAATCACCTGATAGGTATCTTGTTTATATGGGGGAGGTTAGAAACGGTTTGCCAAATGGCAAAGGGACCTATACCGATCCTGATGGTTTCAATTATGTCGGGGAGCTCAAAAATGGCAAACTACATGGTCGGGGGATGTTGGTTGCACCCCATGGTGATCAATACGTTGGTCAGTACAAAGATGGCAAACTACATGGCAAAGGGACCTACACTTGGTCAAATGGAAAAAGATATGTAGGGGAATGGAAGGAGGGCAAAGCAAATGGTCAGGGCACCCTCACTTGGCCAGATGGGCGAGAATATGTTGGAGCCCTCAAAGATAACAAATTCGGAGGATTGGGTAGCTTCACTTTCCCTGATGGGCGTGCCTATGCTGGGGAATGGAAGAATGGTCTTCTAAACGGTCAAGGTAACTTCAATCATTCTGATGGGCGTGCCTATGCTGGGGAATGGAAAAGTGGCAAACTACATGGTCAGGGGACTTTCACTTGGCCAGATGGTGAGAGTTATGTTGGAGCTTTCAAGGATAACAAATTTCATTGGCAAGGAACTCACCTTTGGCCAAATGGTGAGAAGTATGTTGGTAATCATAGGGATGGCTTGGCTGATGGTCAGGGGACTTTCACTTGGC
>DPLM01000340.1 GCA_003541985.1 Deltaproteobacteria bacterium
CCCCAGGTTGATTACCTCCCAGCATTTGAGAGGCTTCTTCGGAAGATTGTTTTGCATTCGCAAGCATCTGGGCCAATTCGTCCATTGAAAATTGACCATTCGCTATTTTCTCCAGCATTTTCTGCATTTGCTCAATCATTTCAGAAATCTGTTGCTGTTGATGCTGTAGGTCCTGTGGGGTAGGACCTTGACTCATCTGCGAGCTTTGTTGCTGGCGCATCATCTCCTCCAATTGCTCCCTCAACTTAGACTCCTGACGCAGGGCCTCAGCTAGTTGTTGCTGTAGTTGATTGAACTGTTCCATCATTTCAGAATATTTCTCATCATAGTATTGAGAGGTACTCTGCTGAAGCTGTTCCTGCTGCTGCTGAAAAGCTGAGAGCATTTGGTTGAGTAGTTCTTGCGCTTCTGCTTGCTTATTTTCTTTGAGGAGTTGGCGCACTTGTTCCATCAACGAAGAGAGTTCCATTTCCTCAGTTGGCTGATTGGACTGCTCTGGAGGGGTGGGAAGGAATTCTGCCATAGACTGCTGCTGCTTCAAGAGTTCGGATAGGCGTTTTTCAAACTCTTCCAGCATTTCCATTACTTCTGACAAGGACTCTGGATGTTCATCCAACTGAGTGAGCCACTGTTCAAGTTGCTGAAAATCTGCAAAAATATCATCTGCTTGATTTAGTTTGTTTGCAAATTCCTGTTGTTCCAGCAGTTCCTTGAGACGATAGCGCATCTGCCGCATTGTATTGAATTCTTCCCCCAGCAGCACCAACTGTCCTTCACTTGGGGCTGATTCAGAGATTGCAAAACTGGGAATCGAGATGAAGAGTGGTATCAGAAGGAGTAAGAATTTCATTAAGACTCCAAAGTCAGTTTGTACGGAAGAGATTGATTTTGGCAGAAATAATCCGTGAATAACAATAAATCTTCCAAGTAATCTGAAACTCAGCGAAAATCCGATGATTCATATAACAGCATTCAAAAACTTTCTCATAGTTCAAAACCAATTTAAAAGCAGGTAGTTATATAGTGGTCTTCTCGGAAAAACTCTCGTGCTTGGTAGATTGGTAAGGCATGGTATAAACTTTCTAATTCCATAAAAGCCAATCATGCATTCAACTAACTTCTCCAAATTTGGAGTCAAGCTTTTCGATGCAACTGCTAAGAAACTTCAGTTAATAAGGGCAATTCGCTATTGGCCCGACAGTCCTGCCAAGCTCTGGGGCAGCATTGGGGGAGCTTTTCTGGTGCTTTTGGTCTTTATGCCTTTCCGAGACCTTCTTAGTTTACTAGTCGTAGTTGGGGCGCTTGCCGGTGCATTAACTCTTTGGAGACCTTGGGAAAAATCTTTCTTTACTGCA
The DNA here is from genome assembly GCA_003541985.1 of Deltaproteobacteria bacterium. Lineage (GTDB taxonomy): Bacteria > SAR324 > SAR324 > SAR324 > NAC60-12 > JCVI-SCAAA005. The sequence goes on from DPLM01000340.1 coordinate 1,356, forward strand.
CCCACCCATCCTAATTCCAAGGTGATTGATCTTAATTCATACCGGCAGCGCAAACAACAAACGGAAGAATTTCCAAACTTGGTCCCTAGCCTTCAATTGGTTCTGGAAACTAATTTTTTACCCCAAGCAGACTTAGTGAAAGCTCTCTTGGAAGAGCATGGCATCACAGTGAGCTTACTTAACCGACACAATGCCAGTATTCTAGTGCATCCCTTGGGAAGTCAAACTGTCAAAGTTATGGTTCCTGCATCTGAGCACACACGTGCCATTTGCCTTCTTGAGCAAAACGTTCCCCACTCGCCCGACAATGGGCCCAATATCGCCTGATCTCAAAAATTCTTCTTCATGGAACCCGATCATCTCATTCATCATTATTGCGCTTATCAACGAGACAGCCGACTAGAATTTGGTTGGATCCGAGCACTTCAGAAGAATCGACTGGTAGTGCAGCCTGTTTTGGGTCGCGAACAATTCCTACCAACAAACCGAGTTCTTTGGTCCCGACCCAGCCAGCAAATCGCAGAGGGTGTAGCCCTTCAGCAACTCACCCGCATCTTGGAGGAGGCAGAAGGCCTAGTTGTGCAAATTGATCTGCCCACCATTCATGCCTTGGTCGAACCAGGTACTGAGTTGACTCTTGATGAGATAGCTCAAGATTTTCTTGAAGAACCAGAAGGACTAGCTCATCAAATTGCTCTGTTGCTGGCGTTGCAGAATACGGAAGACTGGTTTCGCCGCAACCGTCAGAACATCTACACACCACTGACCGATGAAGAGCAGCAACAACTTCATCAAAGACGAGAGCGTGAGCTGGCACGCCAGCAACGAGAAGCAAATATACGTAGGTGGGTTGAAGAGTTGGAATTAGGTAAATGGCCCAATACTAAAGAGCAAACTCTGATTCAACAAGATTGGATTGAACAGTTGAAATCCCTACTATTCTTCGGCAGAGATTCGGGATATTGGAAGGAATTAGCCCCCTGGATCGGCTTGGGTGCTAGCCACGAACAAGCTGATGAACAGCAACTTCGTCGCTTGCTCCAGAAAGCGGGGCAACCAGTTCGTTGGGGGGAACTACAACTACGCAAAGCTCAGGTCTCTTTGGATTTTCCAGCAGAAGCACTGCGGGCAGCTGAAGTGCTTCAACAACGAGCCCAAGTCAATTTCTCAAGCCTACCGAAAGAACGCCCTGTCTTCACTGTCGATGCTACCAAAACCAAGGACTATGATGATGCAATCTCAGTGAAAAGCTGGACAGAACGCAGTATCGAACTCAGTGTTCACATAGCCGATCTCACCCAGCATATTGATCCGGAAGACTCCCTGTTTTCACTGGCAGAAAAACGAACCTCCTCAGTTTACACCGTGGAGGATACTTACCCGATGTTTCCGGAGAACCTTGCTAACGATTACTTCTCTTTAAAAGCTGGCCCTCCCAAAACAGTAATGAGCTTCCATCTACAACTGTTTCTCGACGGCACTTGCCTGCTTCATGGCATCGAGCACGAGCAAATCGTTGTACAACAGAATTTAACTTATGAGGAAGTTGACTCATTTGTCGAGCAGCAGGATTCTTTCTGGGGAATGCTGTTTAACTGTTGTGATGCTCAACGCAAGTTTCGGCTGGCAAATGGAGCTTTGGACGTAGAGCGCAAGGAGTTTGAGTTAGACATTACAGACCCAGAAAATATTCGTGTGCTTGAACGAGACCGGGAAAGTCCGGCAAACAGTCTCGTGCAAGAGCTGGCGATTCTTGTCAATCACCTCGCTGGAGAGCAGCTAGAACGTGCTCACCTACCCGGTATCTTTCGTACTCAGGCACCCTACGAGATCACACAGGAGCCGGCTGAAGGTGAAAAACTGACGATGGATCATGTTAACCTTGAAGGGGCCCGTCTGGCAGTCAATCCAGGTGCTCACTCGGGGCTGGGCTGTTCGGTATACATGCAGGTTACCTCGCCGATTCGGCGCTTTGTGGATCTCCTCTGTCAATGGCAACTCCGACACGCACTGCAGCATCAACAAGCACTTTTTAGCGAGCAGCAGTTGATGATCTGGGCGTCTGAAATTGAATTGCGCCG
>DPLM01000338.1:0-6836 GCA_003541985.1 Deltaproteobacteria bacterium
TTGCCGTGATTGCAACTTCGATGATCTGGGTTGTATCGCTGGCCCATCCTGCGCTGCTGATTCCCGTGATCCTATTCCTCTCGTTGATCTTCCTCTTCTTGATTTATGTCTTCGGTAGGGCGTTTCGGAAGCAGAAAAAGACACCGACAGGTTCCTGAAGATCTGATCCAGTTTTTTCTGAGATACAGGCACTATCGCTTCTAAGATGTTTATGGGCTCCAGAGCTGTGACTTTATCAGCTTGAGCGAACCAATGATCGAAACACTTCTTCCAACTCAGGCAATTCCTCGTGATCCTTGAAATGAGCCATTCGCCGGTAGTTCTCTGCAGCAGATTTGTAGAAACCAGTTGGAAGTCCGGCAAAATCAAGAGTGGAAGCGATTTCCTCCATTTCACCAGAAAATCTCCAGGCCTTGGTAGTGACTCTCCGGATATCTTCGACGGCTTTTCTGCCGGCACCACTCACCTCAGCCGACCAATGTCGCTCCAGGTCTTCCCAGACTCCCAACTCGTTAGCGGTGGCCACAATGGAGCAAAGCAACGCAGTCATTCCTTTCGTCTTGGCTGCATAGCACATCTTCATTGCTGAGGCTCTGCCAATTTCCTGCCCAATGATTCGGGTGACCAGCGGGCCCCGCTCGAAACAGTGGGCCACCTGTTCGGATTGGAGCCCAGAGAGATAAAGAAAGGTCGAGTTTTCCTGCCAGGCAGGACCACCGATGATCCCGCCATCCACATACTCAACCCCTGCAAGATCCATCTGCTTGCTAATTTCTTGAGAACGCATTGGAGAGATGGCGTTGGCGTCCACAAAGGTGCCCTCGAATTCTGCCCACAACACCTGCTGGCTTAGTTCACCTGCATATTTGGGGGGACAGACACTGATGATCATGGAGCAAGTTTCACAGAGTTCTGAAAGACTCCGCAACTCACGCAGGCCGAACTGTTCCGCTCTGGCACGTGTAGCCTCGCTGCGACCCTGTGATACCCAGAAAACGGGATGTCCAGAATTTTTTGCAGAAGCAGCAACAGATATCCCCATTTCACCAGGATGCAGGATGCCGATATTCTGTGTTGTCATTTTATTTTCTCCAGAGGTATGAGTGAAATTCGGGATAGCATCATGTAGATGATGTTTTTGCAAATACAGCAGAAAGAGCAGAAATGGAACTCAAATCCACGCCAGCTATCTCATAAATGAAACCATCCTCCTCAAACAACCAGCTCAAGGTATTTCTAAAAGTATTTCTGCAGTGGGTTGAGTCTCAGCGCCTGGTAGAGGGAGCAATCCTGGTGGGTTTCCATGCACGAGGTGGGGACCAGCAAGATTCCGACATTGATCTGGTCCTGCTTTGCACAGAGTACGAAAGTTATTTGGAAGATGTGAGCTGGATCAACGACTTTGGCAAGCCAGTCTCAGTTCGTCTTGAAGACTACGACAAGCTCACTTCTGTGCGTACTTTCTATGAAGAGGGCCCAGAAGTTGAGTTTGGCTTCACCCAGTTGGACTGGCTAGTCCTACCACTTGATGTAGGAACGGTAGGAGTCCTGAGGAATGGATTCCAAATTGTCTATGATCGTAGCGGAAAATATTCAGCTCTGGAGTTACAACCCTAGGATTTGATACTCTTTGCACTCTTTCAATGACAACCTCAGAAAGTGTTTAAGTGGGTTCCTTGCAGATTTGGGAGCCAAGATGCTTCGCAAGCGTTATTCTTCGGTACAACATGCTACCCTGATCATTAAATCTGGCGATCATGTTTAACAAATATTGGGGTTAATAGAGTTGTCTGGTTGCTAGACTAGGAGTACCGAAGTGAATTCTAGTTGGAGGGGTTGGCAATCGTCAGCTGAGGAAAGACTGATTTGAAGAGGAGTTGATTTAACAAGAGTCTGCTAGTCGTTCGGTAGACCAATCTCCTGATCCAATTCTTCAAATGCGTTTTTGCTTTTGGAGGCTGCTGAATCAAATTCAGTAGGGGTATTCAAATCCAGTTCAGGCTGGTCCAAGTGAGCTTCCAGTTCTCCAAATGCTGATTCAGCTCGGTTTTTGGAGAGCTCAGTTGTGATTTTTTGGAGCCACTCTTTTTGGTAGGCAACGACGATCTCTCGATTTAAACAAGCCTTTACAAAAACTGCTCTGATGTCTTCGTCATAGGTGATCTTAAGAAATTGCCTCTGCCCAGTCACAAAATTTTTCAATTCAGGATCATTTCGAAACTGCTCTACGAGCTGACGCTCCTTCTCATCTCTTGGCTTGCGTCGTTGGACTTCATCTCTGATTGCTGAATGAACATACTGTTCTTGTTGTGCAACTAAATTTTTGGTGGCTTCTGTTTTTACTTTTTCTACAGAGGCCAGGCTCCCTGGAGCATAACTGAAGGCACAATCCCACTCCGCATCGTCATTGCGCAAATACCAATCTGGAGCACCATCAATGTCCAAGGTGTTCTCGGTTCGCAGATAAATATCGAAGATATAGCCTGCCAGAGTGTTTCCCAAAGAGAGGGCCAATCCTAGCAATTGTGCGGAAGCGGTGTGTATTGTCAAAATTAGGAAGATCCCAACTAGGAAAACGTGTTTGCTTAGCAATTTCAGCATTCCACCTTCACACCGCTAAATCCTCAATAAGTACATAAATGTAGCCTGCCTCTCGATCACGCCAGAATTCCACAATTCGAAATTGAACAGGGATTTCTTGTCCAGAAATGGTGACGGTTGTGTTGATTGTTGAGGAATTTGTCAGGCTTTCACGCCCTCCTCTGATGACACTGGTCGTTTTGTTCTGGACGTCACCGCTCACTTCGGCAGTGTTGCCAGCTTTTGCAGCAACCAACAGGCTGACGGCAGTATTTAAGGCCTTCTCCCGAGCCTGCTTGACTGTTTGCAGAGCATAGCTTGCCTGTCCCAAGTAGTGTCCAACAGGAACTTTGTTTATCCAATCTGGTTTTTGGTTCTGGCTGACTGGCTGGGGAGAGTGGGAAGATTGCTGAGAGCAAGAAATGGTCAGAAAAGGAGCAAGAAGTAGCAATAAGAAGACGGGGAGTAGCCTTTTAGATAGAATCATCTTTTCTCCGGTGAAAACCGTTCCTGCTTGCGAAGTTCTGACGAAATACGTGGGACGCACTGGCATGAATCCCACTCTTCAAAGAACCTTATTGCGGCATGGCACCAAATTCGGAGTTGATCATCTTATCCATTTCAGATTCTAGCTCATTTTGGGCTTTTTCACCAAGAAACCGTTGCCACTGAGCCTGCTGATTTTTGTAACTTGTCTGAAGGGCTTGCTTGGCTGCAACGGCTGCTTGCTGAGGATCCATTACCACCAAGGCATAGGTCGTCCCGTCAGGTCCCTTACGGTAATTGATTGCTTTAGCACCAAAGAGAATCTCTGCAGTGATTTGTCGCTGCGTGACTGAAGCAACTGCATCAACAGTCTCTTGGTCTCCCACTCCGGTTGTCTCTGCATGATTTTTCACCATCGCACCAACCTTGGCCTTCATCTCGGTGGCCAGTTGTACTCGTCCATCCATCGTCGCCTGGTTTCTGGCGAAACTAGTGCCTGCTTTGGTATCTCGGAAAGACCCCACTGCGGCAACAGGATATCCCTCAACTGGGGTTCCACAAATCCAATCAGGAGCACGCACTTCAGTGTCGTCAAAGTAGCAGAGATTCGGATCTTGCTCTAATTTGACAGGCTCAATTCTGGTTGTCTCTGATGAGCTTGAACAAGCGACTACTCCGGTCAGAATGAGTGCTGCACCTAGTTGGGAAATCACTTTTTTGTTCATGATGACTCCTTATGTCTGGAAAGAAGTTTTTGGGAAGCGTAATTTTTTCTCATTACTAGAATAGTTTTGAATTTGAGCATTATTGAGGTTGGTGAGAGAAGAATTGATGACTCTTCGTATTGTCAATGAGAATAGAAAAAAAGGCTGTCAAGGTTGAGTAAACAATCAATGTATATTCTTTCGCCCGCCTCCAATTTGATCAGCTTACACATTTGCAGTTTATAGCAGAACTGATTAAAGTTTGGGAGTCAGAGTTCCATACTCTAGAAAGAAAAAGATTTGCGCTCCATGAATTTCTTGATTTTCTTGCTACCATTCCAAACTTCGCGAGCTGTTTGCAGATTGATCAGCTTCAGATCTACTTGATAGTAGGTCACGCGTTGATTATCTAGCTGATCAACTATGGAATTGATTGTCCCGGAAAGTGCGAAATTCGCCCCATCTTCTTCACCCATTTCCATCCGAGTATCAGCAGAAGCGTTCATATCCTGGTCAGCTAATTCTGCACGGGTATCTTGACGTTCTTCAAGTGTCGCAATAAATCCGGCTTTACCGCTGCGAATCACAGCCCGTTTAATATCGTTAACAAAGGTGTCAACAGCTATATGCTCGTGGGATTTATTCCGAACGCGCTGCACGGTTACCAGTGGTTCTTTGCCAGGAAAGCGCTGATTAAATTGACTGATCCAGGGATAGCTCAGCATATCGTTGATCATTTCTTCAGCTACTAAACGCGAATCCTCATCATTCCACTTGTCCGTAAGCGCGATTTCCTTTCCAGAATCTACCCTGGCAACCTCTACGCTTTTACCACAGCCGTTAACGAAAACAACTGTACCTAGAATCAGTACTGTTGCTAATATGCTTTTGCTTGTTTGCTGAAACTTCATAGTCAATTAGCTCCTTTTGTATGATTTCTGCCTAAAATAGTACGCCAACCAATTCCTTCCCCAACTGCTGTGACAGCTTGGTAATTGATCGTGACTCAGCTTCCTTTACATCAGCGGAAGCTCCCTTGGCTTTTGCCTGAATAGTTTTCACAATACGTCCCTGCTCATCTTTCAGAAACACATTACCCTCGGTAATCACAAACGTCGTTTCGCCTTGAACCACATTATTCAAACTTAAATCATACTCAACCCGAATATCAGCTTGCTCTGCTTCAGAAATGTTGATTCCTTTGTTGTTGAGCTCAGCGGTCAGGGCAGCTGCTAGGGAGTTTCTGTCAGCACCTTGTGCAGCGATATGCACTTTCAGCATGCCAATGAGAGCATAAGCCTTTCTCGTGAAATCGCGGTATTCAGGAGTCAGCACATCCACGTGCTGTCGTGTTGGGCTGAGAGTATTAGCTCGCGCTTGAATACCGGAGCGTTCCTCAGCCAGTACTAGCCCTGACGTAACAAGACGTAACAATTCCATTCCCTGTTTTTCATTATTCTCAAATTTAGTTAAAATCTCAGCAAAGCGCTGGTCAATCACCTCAATGCGCGAATGCAGAGATTGTAGTTCCTTGTTCACATCAAGGCGTACAAGAATGCTAACCTGCTTGTTTGATTCATCAAAATAAGAATCCACATTCATCACATGAGATAATTCAAAAGACGTAACTCTACCTTTAACAGACTGACGCAATCGCTCGGTTAGTTCTGATTTGTTGTTTTGTAGCGTTTCAGTAATTTCCTGCTCCAGTTCTCCACTGATATTGACTTCGATCTGCTTGACGAGTTCTAAACGAGCCATATCCTTGGCTCTTGCAGCAGCATCGGCCTGATCACCAGCATAAACCTCAGCTGAACCAGTCCCATACAGAAACCCCGTTTCAATTGGTGGCTGAATCAACCACACTGGTGCTGGCAAGGTAGGAGTTTTTGTTGGTTTAGATGTAGTAACTGCTGGGCTGCCACCACACCCTACTAGCAATGACATCGCTGCTAAGATGATAACAATATTTGTCTTTACGCTACTCACCACTGATTCCCTGAATATCTATTGACACGTTTAAAGATGACACAAATATCGATTATATCACCGCTCTGTCAACCACGCCGTTTGAGTACTTGCGGGCTGTTGCATCATTGCAGTATTTTGCGTTGGAATAATGTGCTCCCGAAAGATTTTGATGTCACCCTCACCAACCTTTAAAGATTGGGTTACTTCATGATAAGTTCCACCATTCACTGAAGGTGTCCGGAGAGTAATTTGGTGAATACCAGGTTCCACAGACAAGCGCTTCAAATGAATGGAGTGTGGCAAGGTCAACCAAGCACGTGTATCCGCTTGGCTGCTCAACGCAGCTACAGACTTACACGCCAGTTTCGCGAGGTCATCATCCATTTGGCCACAAAACAGATTCTTGGTCATGGTACGCCCAAGCGCAGCTTGTAAATCCTTGTCTGCGTTCAGTAATTGACCCTGGAAAGCTAGGTTTGCCAGTGATTCTGCTTGAACCATCTCACCGTGAGGTTTCCCATCAACCATTACTTGCGTCATACCAAAGGTCTTTGGTTCCAGTTTGTAGTATGGCACAGTCACCCGAGCACCTCCCATTGCCAACGCATCTGGCAAACCAATTTGCTCTGCTAACCCCCATAGCGGCCCAAGCCTGAAGCTCTTTGAAGCCATTCCTTCTAGGGCGCCAATTACACCACGCAATTGAAAATTAATCACTGATTGAAGCAAACCGCGGTCTGCATACATCAGGTGAAACCAAGCTAGCTGAGCCTCTCGCTCCTTTGGGGTTCCTGTCAGCACAGGCTGGATAACCAACTCTCTAGTATTGGTATCCAAAGTCAAATGCATATTGAGTTCGCCACGCGGAGGTACCCAGCCAGTATGCCCAATAATTACAATATGAGCTTTTTCACTGCGATCTAGCTCTTTCTGCAGAGTATTTGACAATTTCTGCTTGGCTAGACCAGGCCACTCATCCTCATAGCCACCATCCTGCTTCATCATGCGAATAGTATCGAACCAAGCCTGCTGCACGATACCCTGACCTAAACTGTATTGCTCTGCATACCCCTGTTCATAAAGTTCTGCTGCTTT
>DPLM01000338.1:7222-7578 GCA_003541985.1 Deltaproteobacteria bacterium
ACCGTTCATGTAGCGTACGTACGCATCTTCACGGTACATCAACTTGTCCTTGTAAATTACTTGTCCTGTCAAAATATCAAAGATCTTCATCAGTTGGTAGAACAGCTTACTTTCATCGTCCTTAGCATCTTGGTATGTACCCTTTTGGTAAGCGATATCGCTTAGCAGGATATCTACTTTTCTAGCTTCGATACGAGCGCTTTCCAGGTGATCAACTTTCTTAGCAGGGTTTGCCAATGCCATCATTGTGTAGTTCAGAGCCTTGATGTAATGAATGAATGCACGCTCAAACTCCTGACCAGCATAATCACTTTGGCTTGGGCTAATCAGCGCTGCTTTCAGCACATCGCCCGCAC
>DPLM01000214.1 GCA_003541985.1 Deltaproteobacteria bacterium
AATCTGCTCTACTCTTCCACCATTAAGGACCACAATCCGATCGGCCATCGTCATGGCCTCGACCTGATCATGAGTTACGTAAATCGTGGTTGCTCCAAGCCTTTTTTGCAGCCTTGCAATCTCGACTCGCATCTGCACCCTTAGATCTGCATCCAGATTGGACAGTGGTTCATCAAAGAGGAATGCCTTTGGCTCCCTAACAATCGCTCGACCAATTGCGACACGTTGTTTTTGTCCTCCTGAAAGTTGCTTGGGTTTCCTCTTCAGCAGTTGGTCGATTTGAAGGATCTGGGCTGCCTTCTGAACCCGCTCATCTATAACAACTTTGGGGATTTTCATTGTCTCCAAGCCAAACGATAGATTCTTGTAAACGTTCATGTGCGGGTAAAGCGCATAGGACTGAAAGACCATTGCAAGGTCACGCTTTGAAGAATGAATGTCTGTGACATTTTTATCGTCAATGTGAATCTGGCCTCCTGTTATATTTTCTAGACCCGCAATTGAGCGCAGTAAGGTTGATTTACCACAGCCTGAGGGCCCTACCAAAACAAGAAATTCACCATTGCTGACCTCAAAGCTGACCTGATCAATGGCTCTCACACTATCGAAATGTTTACTAATGTTTTTCAATAATATGTTTGCCATATTGCTAACCCTTAATCCCACTCATTGCGATTCCGTGAATAATGAATCTTTGAAAAATTATAAAGAAAATAAACACTGGAATCAGTGATAGAATAGACATCGCAAAGGATTCACCATAAAAAGAAAGATCCTCTGCACTTACAAAGGCTCGCAGGGCAAGTGGCACTGTGTATTTTTCAATATCGTTCAGGTAAATCAGAGGGCCAAAAAAATCTTCCCAGGTCCAATAGAATGAAAAAATTGCTGCCGTTCCAAAGGCTGGTATTGAGAGGGGTACAATGATCTTGAAGAAAATTCGGAAGACAGAACATCCATCCATCATTGCAGATTCATCCAATTCCCGCGGTAATTGCTTAAAGAACTGAACCATCAAAAAAATAAAGAAGGCTTCCTGGGCCAAGAATTTCGGGACTATGAGTGGATAGTATGTATTTACCCAGCCAAGTTTTAAAAACAAAATATACTGTGGGATTAAGACTACGTGATAAGGCAGCATCAATGTCATCATCATCAACGCGAACCAGAATCTCTTAAAATTGAACTCAAGACGTGCAAAAGCATATGCTGTGAATGCGCAAGAGATAAGATTCCCAATCACTGAAAAAACCGCAACAATGGCAGAATTTTTGTAAAATATAGAAAAATCTATTCTCAACGCCTGCCATCCATTGGGATAGTTTTCAAACGTGAATTGGCTCGGCCACAAGCTGAGGTCGTTGAAGATAATACTTTCTGGTTTGAAAGAACTGCTCAACATCCATAACAACGGGTAGAGCATGACCAGTGAGGCGATAGCCAGATAAAGGTGTTTCAGAAGACGATTCTGCTTCATCTCTATTTCTCACTTTCGTAGTAAACCCAATACTTGGAAGTATAGAAATAAATTGCTGTAAAGATACTGATGATGATTAAGAGAACCCAAGCGAGTGCGGAAGCGTATCCCATTCTGAAGAATTCAAAGCCTTGCTGATAGAGGTAGAGCGTGTAGAACAGCAAAGAATCCACTGGAGAACCATTCCCACCACTGATAATGAAAACATTATTGAATGTCTTGAAGGCATCAATGGTCTGAAGAACAAGGTTGAAAAAGATGACAGGAGCAAGCAGGGGGAGGGTGATTTTCCAGAATTGTCGAAACTTCGAAGCCCCATCAATCGATGATGCTTCATAGAGATCATGAGGGATCTGACGCAACCCTGCCAGGAAGATCAGCATCGGTGAACCAAATTGCCAAATAGTTAGTAGAATCACCGTGTAAATGGATGTATCCGGATCAGACAGCCAACTTGGCCCAGAAATCCCTAGAAAAGCCAGCAGGTAATTTACAAGGCCATCAGTATGGAAGACCTGCCTCCAAAGAATACCAACCGCTACACTGGACCCCAACAGTGAGGGTAAGTAAAAAACTGCCCGATAAAGACTAAGACCCTGAACACCCTGGTTCAGCCACAGAGCAATTGCTAGGGCAAAACCTAATTTGAATGGAACGCCAACAGCTACAAAGAAAAAAGTTACCTTGAGAGCTTCCCAGAACCGATAATCGTCAACGAACATGTACTCGTAGTTTTCAAATCCAATGAAATAGGGATCTGAAACCGTATCGTATTCTGTCAGTGACAGGTAAAAGGATGAAACGATTGGTTGTATCGTTAGTAAGAAAAAGCCTACCAACCACGGCAGCAGAAAAATGTAGGCTGCAAAATTCTCTTTTTTCATTTGAATTTCAGCAACTCCCCAAGCAAAAGGGGAATTGCTTTGATTGATTACCCTTGCTTCCGACGAATTCTTTCTGCTTCCCGGTAGAAAGATTTTGCTGCTGACGCGATCTTGGTTTTGCCAAAAGCCACACCTTCCCAGTATCTTTCGAAGGCTCGGTCAATCTCACCCGCGCCTTTAGGTGGAACTGGGGGCAGTTTCTTAGTCCTTCCTTCAATTCCCTCAAGGTATTCAACCATAATTGCTTCTTCTCGTGAGTAGCCAGGCTTCAAGAAGTCGCGCATTTCCTTGGTACCAGGCACTCCTCTCTCCAGCTTGAGAATTCCAACCGCTCGGGGGTCTCGTATAAAGAAGTTCATGTATTTTGCCGACAGGGATTCATCCTGGGTATCTCTGGACATACTTATAAATTGCCCGCACTTGTAATACATACCTGGGCTATCACCCGGATTGTGTGGAATTGTTGCCATCTCAATCTGATGATCCGTCAGCTTTTGAATGGCTACGATTTGGTTTGTCCAATAGCTATCAAATGCAGTTTTTTTGGTTGGAATTCCACTTTTTGCCATCGAGGTGGATGCGGCCTCCTCAGTCGCAGGCCAACTCACCCCTGTCTCTTGGCAGTCCACCCAGAAGGACCAATACTCCTCAATGTCTTTCTGGTCAAAGGCCAAGTCCCCATTTTCATGGTAAAGTGCCTTATTTTTTTGACGGAGCCAAATATCTAACCAAACCTCCTGCCCACCATTGTTTACAGATCCGTAAATGCCATCCGGTGTGTTTTTGGTCACTTCTCTTGAAATCTTGACGAATTCATCCCAATTCCACTTGTAAGGATCAAAGGTCAAACCTAACTGGTCCAGAAGGGTTTTGTCATAAGGGACAAATTGTGAGTTCGTTCCGATGTTTACCCCATAGACCTGGCCATCGACAGTCCCCCCATCGAAAGAGAACTGCGCGAAATCAGACATATCAATCGCCCTACTGTCAAGATGGGAATTCAGGGATTTGATGGCCCCCCGGCGTGCATATTCTGCAATGTAGCGGTAATCCATCTGGATCACATCCGCCATATTCTTGCCGGCCACTTGGGTTGCCATTTTTGGCCAATAGTCTCTCCAACCCAGGGTCTCTCCCACTACAGTTGAATCCGAAAAAGCCGCATTGAAGGCATCAATCGTCGCATAAGTTCGCTTGTCTCTCTCCTTGTTACCCCACCAGAAGTGTCGAATTCTACCTGCAGCCTTTGTGGAATTGGCTCCTGTAAGTGCAAGTACTGATGTAGCCAACGCCAGTTTCCCAAAATTTCGCCTTGTTAGGTTGCTCATGACTTCCCCTTGAAGATATTTGATATCTGGCTGATCTCCAGCATGATTACCCTGAGGTTACCTCTGGAGAAAACTAATATATCAAGTTGTTTGGATCGAACTTGGCTTCATGACAATCACCAAGTTGAAAAACAGTGGCTACAGCTTTAGCTAGGAAAAAGAAAAAAAAGAATTTTTTCAAATAGATCTGTATTCCTAAGTTTTAGATGCCAATCCAAAACAGCCGTGACCAATTCAAATCAATGAACCTCAGTTAACCTAATGGTTCTGAAGGTCAATACATCTGAAGGGGAATCCTCTAACTCAGAGAAGATCGTTCAGCAAGCTTAAAATTGACGAACATAAAATTCACCTTTAGGATTTTTTTGATGATTTCGGTCAATCCAGAAGGAGAAAAAGGGATGCTTAGAGTTTTATTATCGGGTGAAGATAAGGTTGGGATCACTCAGTCTTATGAGAACAATTTCCAACCTTGGTACCAGCGAGATACGGCTGTGACTGCACAGGCGACTGCAAAAAAGTAAGCTAGTTGAGGAAAGAACATAGGAAAGAGGCACATGCTGATGAAGAGGATGATCGTCTCAAAACCCTCTGTCAGACCACCTAGATAGTATAATCCTTTTTGAGGAAAATCCATCGCGGTGTCGCCGCGCTTTGCTGCAATGGTCGCATAAGCCAGGAATGAAGAGCCAGTGCCCACGAAAGATGTAATCAACACCGCAGCTGGTAAAGCATTGACAGGATCAGCGAGAGCAAATCCCAGGGGGAAGATAGCG
>DPLM01000385.1 GCA_003541985.1 Deltaproteobacteria bacterium
TGTCGTTTGCCAGTGGAGGATTTCTTAAAATGATCCCCTTCCAGTCCTGTATCTGGATTTGCAGTGACTTCATTAACAGAATGCACCTCCAACAAGCGCTTGGGTCGAATACCGATCCATTCGACCTTGCCTTGTTGTGGGATACTGCGCAGGTACTGCCTCTCAAGGGTTTCGTTGTAGCTCATGCTTAGTATCGGGTTGTTCCTGTCATTCGTCAGTTTACCAACCATCCAAGTACGCTATGCTTCAGATTATTTTAATCTTGGTACAAGCTTCGGATCGTTGGTTGGATTGGGATCTACTCCTTTGGCTGTCGCCTGATAACAGTTCCTATATACTACCAATTTCAAATTATGTAACCTCTTTAAAGCGCTGTCGTATCGAGCATGGTAATTGTTAGCCAAGTTCAACTTTCTGCGAAATTTGATTTTGACAAGATCCAAGTCCACATCACGTCTGTGTTCGCAGGTTTTATTACTATGATCCTTTAGTATATTACTTTTGACGTGCTCAATAAAAAAATGAAGTCCTCCGCTGTTTTGCTCTTCCCGTGATAGCTTTGAGAAAGTTTGCTTGTAAAATTCTGTTTCATGGAATTGTGCTGCTTCAGCAATAGTAATAGATACAGCGAGAACTATCATAGCGGATATAAAATGTTTCACTTTTACCTTTTATCAGTCTTAGTTTCCCTAGAGATCTAAGCTTGCTATTGCTGATTTCTTTTGCGTTTTCAAAGAGGTAGACACCGGACTTCATGATTCAGTCTCTATGGAGCACCGCCTAGCCAATAGACTTGATGCCCAAATCAAGGCCGAGGGTGTATTCTTGCGGTTGGAATAGGTCCAGTTGTTCTAAATTATCGGCGGCTGGAGAACTCATCATGCCTTCTCTAACTGGCGATTTTGGGGACGTGATACTGACCATGCAATTATTTGTATCTGTCAAATCTAGTCCCAAAAGTCCAATGCTTTAGGCACAGTGATGTGGAAAAGGCTAGCGCAACCCACCATCCGCATCAAAACGATACGGCACGATTGAGTTGGTATCACTCAAATGCAGTGCCCCGACGAGCTTCTGTTGGATGTTCGGAAAGAACTTGGCTCCCTGATCACTGGTCAGCACATAGAAGATGATGGCTGCTGCCACGGCACCTAACCCAATTCCCAGACCCCAGCTGCTACTACTCCTTGGGACGTAATCCATCGGCTGCGCTGTCGAAGCGGCAGGCGTTGGAGTACTAACCTCTACCGAATCCTCAACATCATCTGTTGCTGAATCTACATCATTAGCCCGATCCTCTGAGCTTTTGGATCTTTTAGCCTCTACTTCCGAGTGATCTTCAAGCAAACGCATCCGATCTATTTCCTGCCGTAATTTAGATGATTCAGCAAGTGACATACTGAGCAGTTGCTGGATTTTCTCAGAGGACTGTAGCAACTCCATTTTTTCCTGCTTATGCCCGTTGATCTCTTCCTTCAAATATTCTACCTGTTGTTCCAGCAGTTTGATCACTGGTTGAATCATGGTTGAATCACTGGTCGAAGTGGTTGAACTACTGGTTGAATCACTGGTCGAAGTGGTTGAACTACTTTGTACAGAAGCTGAACCAACATCACCCTGCAGGTGCCGTTGCAGTTGATCAAACTGTTCCTCAGAAATTTCCTGCCGTCTTGCGTGAATTTGGATAGGCTCAATCTGAAGCTCATCCAGTAAGTTCATGAGCCTTCTGCGCCCAACTCGCAACTGTGTACGAGTCTCGTTCAATGTAAGCATTCATCCTCCATGGTTAAATCGTGGTTAAACCGTGGTTGAATCACTAGTCGAAGTGGTTGAACCACAGTTAAACCGTGTTCTTTCCTTGACCAAACCGGTTAAACCACCTGCTGCAGCAGGTGTTCCAATTGGCGGCTTCTTCAGAGGAGTAGGAATTGGCAACAGAGAATCGTTATCACAGGTATTTTCTCTGGTTGCTGGAGCTTGAGTGAGGATGAAAAAACGTGGAAGCTTTGGTGTAACCACTTAGATATAGAAGGGTAGCAGCTACCAGCACCTATCTAGGCATTGAGCAAGCCGAAGCCTTGGATATTGTCAAGAACCTCCAGATATTCTGCTTGCGAGCTTGGCTTCTTGTAGTGGATTGACACTCAGTCATTGAGGTGGTTCTGCGTATCATCATATAACGCACCTTATTCCCCAGCGCCTAGGGTACTGGGGAACTTGAGGGTGACATGCTAAGAATCAGAAAGGATTTTTACTACGGTTGTCTCCTGCTTATGTCCAGATGAAGCAATCACTTCTGCATGCTTCTCCATAAATTTTTCCATCACCTCCATGGATTCAACCTCAAAACACACATGAATTCTTTGATCTTCCTCACACCAGCCAACTAGAATTTCCTTCATATTGGCCTCATCTCGAGCCCATTTATGACCATCATATACTTTTTTCCAGTCAGCATAAGTTTTTGATAATTCAGCGTTCATTAATAGTCGCATGGTGCCTTTCTTGATGATGTGACGTTTTTGGAGAGTCAAATGTTGATGGATTATAAATTCACCAAATCAGGGGTCTCAGGCCAGTTGTAGAGTTCAGATTCAGAAACCATCGGATTACCGATCCGCCGCTCTGGTTTATTATTTCCGCTTATTTGCTGGCATATGTCTGGAGAATTGCGACCAAAATAGAAAAAAGTCGCAAAAATATCGTAATTGTTTACGAAACAACTTTAATTGAACCTTCAAAGTTCAATGGTTAATAAAGCCTAACATTAGGTTTTGCCATCATAACGCGTACTGGCTTTTACCCACAGGCACCTTGGCTTCAACAACATCACCAGTGTGAAACGAGTGGGGGCGGATTTTTCTTGGGCTGACCCTTCGGGAAACCATAGGCATCTACGTTCATCATCTGACGCTTAACGTGTCCCATCGCAACACTTCTGGTGTACTGGCACCAACACAAGCCGCATCTAGTCAGTGCGTCTTAGGAAGATGCCGCTCCACGCGATTAAACTTGGTGCGACCACCGCTGGCAATTTCTACAGGCAATCTGGTGGCCTTCAAATGTTCAGTAGCAGACGAGCTCGTCTTGGCAAACAGGGCGCCAGCGGACAATGATTCGCATCAACAACCAAGACTCTGGACATTTTGGTTAGCCTTAAAGCTAGCGATCGGGCGCAACTTCCGAAGAAGCGTTGCCGTCACGTAAAGTATGCCTCGACAATGTTATCGCCGCTTTTGACGCCGCGCACACTGGGGCACCCTCCAAAGTCCCTGTTTAATGCACGACCATAGAGCCACAGGCTGGCACGCACCCGTAGGTATGATGACGACAATAACGTAGCTCTCGAAGAACTTAGTCTGGTTGTAGCGCGGAAAGATCCAAAGAAAAATCCGCCTTCATTTACGTGAATCTGCTA
>DPLM01000412.1 GCA_003541985.1 Deltaproteobacteria bacterium
AGTCCTCGGAACTAATGACCCACCAATTATTGAAAATATGTCTTTTGTTGCACAACATGGATCTGAAGTTTCTCAAACTCTCAGTTTTTTTGACAATGATTTACTAGATAGTCATAGTCTAACAATTGTTGATAATTCTACCTATGGCACCGTATTTATCGACAATAGTAGTCTTGGTAACATAACATACATTTCTAACTATAACAGTTTGTCCCTCAACGATAAATTTAGTGTTCAAATCAAAGATAACAACAACGCATCTGATAACGCTACAGTTTCTGTAAAAATTAATCATCCACCACAAAAAATCTCAGGTGATATCTCTGATTCTTCAGTGTTTATCGGAGAGCTATTTCTTAAAAATTTCATTTTTTCTGATCTAAATACAGAAGATAATTTAACTGCGAAAATCTCAGGATCTTCCTGGCTAAATCTTTCAGTTTCCGGTAATAATCCACTTTTATTGAATTTATCTGGTTTACCAGACCGTGCTCATGAAGGTAATAATCCTTTCACCCTAACAATCCAAGATAGTATTGGAGGCCAAATAGAATTAGTATTTAACATCTTTGTACAAGCAACTCTATTAGAAGCAATCCCGATTGAAACCACTGACAAACCCAAAGCTATTCCTCCTGCTATTCAAATCACTGGAGAGAATAGGCCAGGAAATGGGAACTTTCCGAAACTATCCAGTGGAAACTCAATAATTATTTCAAATTCTAAATATGAAACACAGTTATTTGGTAATATTAATGAGCAGATCACTATGGTAATAGTGCTACCAATTTCAGAAAGTAAATCTCAAATAGAAATTCGTGCTACACAAACACTGGAAGGTACTCAATCAATCGAGGTAAATACAATTAATCCAGCAGAAACACCTGTCACTTCAGCACTTATTAACCTTCCAAATGGAACTCAAACAGAGATTCAATCTGACGGATCAATTAAAAGTTATTTCTTATGGGATAGTTCTCAAGTTGACGCAAAAATAACACCTAAAGGGAAAGTTAGTATAGAACTTGTTTCTGCAGTCATGTGCATTGACGGAAAACCAACGAGAGTAACTTTACCGGAAGGTTCAAGAACAACTTTTAGCCAACTAAGTTTAGAGAGTCAAATTTTCCCAGAATTATTTTCACGAAGTAATATTCAAAAAACCACATTAAAAATGAATAAAGATGGTAAGATTCTCACTAAATCTCCTTTATCAGTTGGGTCCCAAACAACGCATTCTACTGTGCCTTCGTGTACTGATATCGAAGTCACATATACCGGAGCTCTAATCGGCTCTTTACCTTCAATAAAAGTAAATCAACAAAAATTATCTCCAACTATCACGCAGAACTTCGATGGGGAAATACAGGTATCACTAGAAAAATATGATTTGAATAATGAAATAACAGCTGAGCCAATCTTACTTCCAAAACTTGCCAAGGGTAGTACTGTCGAAATTTTTGAAGATTCAGGAAGCCTCTCTTTCTCGGCAAGAATGCCTTTATATACTAATACTTCGACGACGAGTTCTTCACAAAACAGAGTTCTTATTGCTACTGAAAAAGGTTCCCAATACTATTTGGGTAGAGATCCAGTAACCGATGTAGCAATTTATATCGCTGCAATGACAACTGATTCAGAAATACTGGTAACTCGAGAATTAGGTGAAGATCTTTCAGAGGGACTCACTCTTATTGAGGGAATACGCGGGACAGCATTGGTTTATTATGAAAAAAATAATGGAATGACGGAAGTGTTGGAGACTGGCCAGAAACTAGAGATCTACAATGGTGGCCAAAGAATGAATTTACAAACTGGCCACAGTCATGTCACATTTCCAATAGAGGAAGCAATTAGTATAGCAGATTTGGAGATTCTAGCACGGAGGGCTCATTCCATTTGGTCTTGGGATACTCAAAATCACGAGTGGCAAGGATACAGTCCTTTTTTAGAAAGGAATGTGCTCATCTTCAAAGAATTACGCGTGCCACGACTAAACAAGCGCATTGAGAGCGGACATGGAATCTCAATTTTCAATAAGGAAGAGATCACAATTTTATTGCCTGATTCCCCTCCAGGCGACTTAATTAGATTGAAAGAGAACCGTATAGGTGAATGGCATCTTTTAGGAAATAACACAGACAGGCCTGTTTCAATTAGCGATTTACTCAACAATTTACCAATGGAAGTTCTGGCACTCTGGCGTTTAGTTGATGGGAACTGGCAGGTCTTCACCCCACATAGTGACTTTGAAGCAGATCGACAGAAACAAAATATTCCAGAGTGGCCACTAAACGATTCACTTGAATCAGGAAATGCTTATTGGGTTCAGATAGGCAAAACTGAAAATTCTCGTTTTCTTCGCCAACCACCTCAGTTCTAGAACTTCCATCAAGTTTTCATCTATCAATTAAATAAAGATTCAGATTACGGCTTCACCACCGAACCATCTGCTCGCCGGACGGTATCCCAGGCTCCACCAAACTCGTATTCCTGGTAAGGAAACTTCGCTGCCAGCTCCTCGTTGATGTCAATCCCTAGGCCTGGCTTGCCGTTAGGCCACATCATCCCTTCTCGGACCTCAGGGCATCCTGGGAACACCTCCTGGGTCCTTTCACCAAAGATCGCATATTCCTGGATGCCAAAGTTGGAGCAGTTGAGATCCAGTGCCAGGTTGGCTGCATGGCCAACCGGTGAAGTGTCACCGGGTCCATGCCAGGCCGTTCGCACAGAGAACAGCTCACCCATCGCTGCCAGCTTGCGACAGGGTGTGATGCCGCCCATGTCGGAGATATGAATCCGGATAAAGTCTAGCAACCGGTCCTTGATCATTGGGATGATCTCGTGGGGGGAAGAGTAGAGTTCGCCCATCGCAATTGGTGTGGCACACTGAGCTCGCACCATCCGGAAGTATTCGTTGTCCTCGGGACTGAAGAGATCTTCAAGGAAGAAGAGTTGGAAGCGTTCAACTTCCTTAGCGAACCAGACACCGAGAATCGGCGGAATCCGCTCATGCACATCATGCAGGATTTCCACGCCATAGCCAAAACGATCGCGGATGTATTCAAACAGGTTCAGGGCGGAGCGTAGGTAGGGCTTGGGTTCAAAGACACCTCCTGGATGAGCGTAGCGTTTAGCTGGGTCGTACTCTCGCAAGCGGGTTGTGATTGGAATCGGCCCCTGGCTAACGTCCCGATTGAAGCTGGTGTCCTTGCCGCTTTTCGCTGACTTGTTGCCATATGTCGAGTAGCCCGGAGTGGAGACCTGCACCCGTACATGGTGAAAGCCACGCTCCATAAAGGCCTGCATCTTGTCACCAACTTCCTCAGCAGAGCTTCCCGAAGCGTGGACATAGACCGCTGCAGCCTCTCGCGCCTTTCCACCCAGTAGATCATACAAGGGCATATTGGCCATCTTGCCCTTAATGTCCCACAAGGCCTGGTCAACCCCGCTCAGCGCATTGTTCAGCACCGGCCCGTTCCGCCAGTAGGAAGAGACGTAAGATGATTGCCAAATATCCTCAATGTCCACAACAGAGCGGCCAATCAGGAAAGGACGCAGGTAATCAGTGATCGCCTTGACCACCGGCAGTGGTCGTTGTGTGAAGGTCGCACAGCCAACCCCATAGAGTCCGTCCTGATCCGTAAGGATCTTGACCACTACCAGTCGAATGCCATCGGGCTCGGTCATGATGACCCGAATGTCCTTGATCTTCGGAGAGTTCATAGTTTCCTGTTCGTTATCTTTACCACTCAGCCACGGAGCCATCGCGTTGATCAATGACCCGTGGAGTTTCCCAATTTCCATCATATTCCAGCGACCGCACTTTCTCTTCATCTAGTTCAATCCCCAATCCCGGCTCGGTTGGCAGGTTGATGTAGCCGTTCTGCATTTCGAAGGGTTTGACGAGGTAGCCATCCCCCAGAGTTACCTGTTCCTGGGCCACTGCGTTCAGGGTACAGGCATCCAGTTGCAGACAAGCCGCTAATGAGATGGGCCCCAGTGGGTTGTGTGGTGCCACGGCCAGGTCGCTGGCTTCAGCCATCGCTGAGATCTTCTTGACCTCCATAATCCCCCCTGCATGGCAGAGATCTGGTTGCAGGATATCGACCGCTCGTTGTTCCACCAAATCTCGAAAACCCCACTTGGTGAAGATGCGTTCTCCGGTGGCCAACGGAACCGTCGTTGAGTTCTTCAACTCCACCAGCGCTGCCGTGTTGCCCGGCAGACAGGGTTCTTCCACAAAGTAGGGGTAGATTGGCTCCAGCTCCTTGATCAGGCGCTTGGACATCGTCGGTGAGAATCGTCCGTGGAAATCCAGCGCGAGATCCACTTCTGGACCAACCTCCTCACGTAGCACAGCAAAGCGTTCCACGCAATTCCGAAGGAACTGCTGGTTCTCAACAAAGGCAATAGGCGCTTCAAAACCAGTCTTCAGGAAGTTAAAGCCCATATCGACCAGTTCGCGGGCCCTCTTGCAGAGTTGTTCCTTGTCTGCTCCGTGAGCATGGGCATAGATCCGAATCCGCTCTCGAACCGATCCACCCAAAAGTTGATACACCGGCACACCCAAGGACTTGCCGAGGATGTCCCACATTGCCTGTTCAATCCCCGAGAGTGCACTTGTCAGGATTGGCCCTCCCCGATAGAAACTCCCCTTGTAGAGAGCCTGCCAGTGGTGCTCGATCTGTCGAGGATCCTTGCCTAGCAGATAGTTCTCCATCGCCCGTACCACGCCTGCAACTGCATGAGTCTGGCCTTCAAGGATAGGTTCACCATAACCAACGAGGTCCTGGTTGGTGTGCATCTTCAAAAACATGAAGCGTGGCTTCACCATCAGGAGTTCAAGGCGTGTGATTTTGAGATCTTTGTGTGCCATGGGAGTTTTGTTGTTAAGACTTGAGGTGAGCCTTTATGATTTCAATACAGGCGGATAGGATGGTACCAAGAAAAGCGGTCAGTCCACCTTTCAGAGGTGTAGTTGCAATTCACCGAGGAAGTCAATGCTTGAAATACAGGATTCTGCAGAATTTGAATGAGCTTCGGGAGATTCTGCTTCTGGATCGCTCAGTGTTCGTGGTCTTCATGCACCCAACCCAGCAGTCTCTGAGCCTTAGCGCAACAATAAAACCCATGCCTGGCAGGCATCGGCTTATTCATACGAACCCGTGGGTAATGCTCACGGATGAGTTCTTCCGAGTCGGTGGGACTAGCGGTGTCTGGGGCAACGATGAAGAACGCTTCGTGTCCCGTCCAAGTCACTTTTAGACTGGCCAAACAGGCCTTGGCAGCAGCAATCGGGTCGGTATAGGCCCAGAGATGCTTAAAGGAGATCTCGTTGGTCGTACGGGGTTCCACAAAATCCCGATACTGCAACCAGTGGAAGCGCATGCTGCTGATGGAAATGTCTTCACGCCGTCGAGCAAAGCAGTCTGCCTGAATTTCTAGAATCCACTTAGAGAGGCTGTAAGGGTCCTCGCTGTATGTGGGATGTTCCTCGTCTACGGGGAAGTATTCATAAGTCGGTAGGCGGGAATACACCCCACCAATTGCGTTGATACTCGAAGCGAGGCAGATCTTCTTGATGCCCAAAAACTCGCAAGCCAGCAGCACGTTGTAGCTGCCCACGGTGTTGTCCTGGTAGACCTTGGAATCTGGCTGCATCCAGGGACTCGGGAAAGCTGCAAGATGGACAACTGCATCACAACCCTGAAAAACACTGACCAGTTGGCCCAAATCACGAACATCACAATTGACCGCCCCCTCTTCGGGACGACCAGAGAAAAGATCCGAGGGCTTCACCTCGAAATGCTGTTCTCTCAGAAACTGAACCAGGATTTTTCCAAAGTGGCCGTTAGCTCCGGTGACTGCGATCTTTTGCATGGACATTTTCTGCAGTTTACAAGTTCTGCGTTAGGTTAGAATCCAGGTTTGCCTGGGGTTGATGTAACAGGCAACTAGCTAGGTGTCTGGGGAACAGAGGAACCAGTTGGGGAGTCACCTGGCAACCCGACTGGCGGTTCGGGCAGCGGCTGTAAAACTTGCACCCTGATCCCGAAATTTCCTGAATATCAGGGTTGGCGTATTGCTGGTTATCCCACTTGCGCTCTAGATCCGGCCAGGGGATCGAGTTGATGAGTAGCTGGGTGTAGGGATGTTGTGGAGATTCCACCACCTTGGTAATATCTCCGGCCTCCATCACGCTCCCCCGATAAAGCACAATGATGGAATCGGAGACATGGTAGGCAGTCGTCAGGTCGTGGGTGATATAGAGGATGTTGACTTTGTAGTTCTCGCGCAAGGACACCAAAGCTTCGAGAATATTGGCTCGCAAGGAGGCATCGACCATCGAAACTGGCTCATCTGCAACTAGGATCTTCGGCTTGATAACGATCGCTCGGGCCACGTTGATTCGCTGTCGCTGTCCTCCACTCAGTTGATGGGGATAGCGTCCCAGGATCTCACTGGGTTGCAAACCAACCGCCTCTAGAGCATCTTCCATCGCCTTGCGGCGAGCAGCTCTTGAGAGTCCAGGATTGAACTTGCGGATTGGCACTTCCAGCAGATGGTCCACCTGGTAGAAGGGATTAAAGACCGCAAAGGGATCCTGAAAAACTGCCTGCACATTCTTGCGAAAATCTCGGTACTGCGAACCACTGAGTGTACTGACATCCTTGCCTTCATAGAGCACTTGGCCTGTAGTTGGTCCCAGCAAGCCCAACATTATGGAGGCCAGGGTTGTCTTTCCACTACCGCTCTCTCCAGCCACAGTGATGATGCGGGCTGGATCTCCCAACAGATCAAAGCTGATCGGATTTAGGGCGTGAACTTCCTTCTTACTCACCCGATAGAGCTTGGAGACGTTTTTTAACTCTAATGTAGCCGTACTCATGAGGCCTCGTAGAGATGGCAGGTCACGTACTTTTCATCTTCGAAAATACTCTTGCGTGGTGAGGTTGTCTGGCAATGAGGCTGTTGCTGATTACAGCGTGGATGGAAACGGCAACCACTTGGCAGACGGTAGAGCGAGGGCGCCATTCCAGGAATTCCACGGAACTCTCCTCGATTCTGCAGTCGGGGTAAGCTGCTAATCAACGCCTGCGTGTAGGGATGCTTGGGGCTGGTAAAGACCGTTTGCACGTCATTGATTTCTACAATTTCGCCAGCGTACATAACCGCTACCTTGTCCATCGACTGAGCCATCAAGCCCATGTCATGACCGATCAAAATTAATGCAGAACCAATCTTTTGTTGCACTCGGTTGAGCGTCTCGATTACCTGACGCTGGGTCACCACATCAAGCGCACTGGTTGGCTCGTCAGCAATGATGATCTGGGGTCGCAGAAGAATCCCAATGGCGATGCAGACCCGCTGCTTCATGCCTCCAGATAATTCATGAGGATGCATTTCTAGGACATGCTCCGGCAACTCTACAGAAATCATAGTCTCATGTGCCACTTGGAGGATCTGATCCATCTTGTGGTTCGGATAATGTGCTTTGTAGGCATCAATCATCTGACGCTTGATCTTCAACACAGGATTCAGCGAATTCATCGCTCCCTGGGGAATGTAGGAGATCGTGCTGAGTCGCCTCTTGAGCATTTCCTTGTCGCTAAGCTGCAGCATATCTACCCCGCTAATGACAACGGAGCCCCCCTCTACCTTTCCAGGTGGCTTAATCATCCGCATCATGGCTAAGCCCATCGTGCTCTTTCCAGAACCGGATTCGCCTACCAAACCAAGTTTCTCACCCTGTTTGAGTTTCAAGTCTACTTGATTTAGGGCGATGGCCCGACCAATGTCAGTATAGTAACTGACAGTCAGGCCTGTGATGTCCAACAAATGTTCCAACGTTATTCCTTATTACGGATGCGGGGATTTGCCATTTCATCTAAGCCCATATTGATCAACGCTAGCGAACCCAAA
>DPLM01000048.1 GCA_003541985.1 Deltaproteobacteria bacterium
TGATATGTGCTTCCAGTTGTTGGAGGGGCTCTTTTCAGTCGACTAAGGACCACTTAGCTTTCAATTCTTCGAAGAAACCACGTTCACTTTGCAAGCGGATCCAATGATTGACAAAATTAATCCACTGTTGATCACCTCGAGGAACAAGCATAGCAATTGGGGTCGGGTTCTTTGCGGTTGTGACTGGGACCACGCGTAGCTCAGGATATTGTGAAGCTAAATTACCAGCTTCCGTATTGCTGGTCATCGAAGCATCTGCTCTGCCTGAAATGACCTCTTGCCAGTCACGGGCAGGCTCTTCGATCTTACGAATGGTGGCATTGGGGAAGAGCGCTGCAGCACGCTGCTCCTGAACCGTACCCAAAGTTACCGCAATAGTCACACCTGCTTTATTAAGATCATCCCAATCCTTGAATTTGTTTGCGTGCTGCTGGCTGACCAATGGAACATCAGCAACCCGAAAATAGGGATTCGTGTAACCAGCTACCAACGCACGAGCTGGACTGAGCGAGGCACTTGTCGAAATGTCGTATTTGTCAGCTACAGCGATTGCGATGCTTTTCCAATCTGTTGGTACAAACTCTAATTTGACACCCATGTCTTCAGCTAATTTAGTCACCAGGTCCACGTCAAAGCCCACATATTGATTCGAAGCTGGGTCTCGGAAACTCATTGGTTTCCAATTTCCTGGAGTACCCACACGTAGTACTCCGTCTGCCTTGATGCTATCCAAGCGTGATTCTTGTGCCTGCAGGGGCGAAGCCAACAAGAACAGACAACTTAGAGTCATTAGCGCCCTGGAAATATAGTTCTTCATCCGATCTCTCCGAGTAAGGTCTCTGCGGCTTGCAGGTCTCCGCAATTGACAGCTAAGGTATTATTGTGTCGATACAGCCTCTCTGCAACGACCACTTCACTCTAGAAGTTCGATCACACAAGGTCAAATCGCAGTGAAATCCCTCCCTTTAAACTGGGCTTCTTCTCAGGAAATCATCTGATCGTGAAACGAATTTTTTGTTTGGGTTTGTTGGGCATCATTCTTCTCAGTCTGACTGGCTGTGATGGTAGTTACACCTGGGCTTGGTATGTCATCTCACCTACTCATCCCCAAGGACAAACTAACTTACTTTTTTTATTGAGCGGCCTTGCAGACACAATGCTACTGGCAGTGAGCTCCATTGTTTTGTCGATTTTACTAGGCTTGATCGTTGTTTTACCCGGACTATCAAAGCGTCCCTGGGCTCGGGCTATTAATCGTACCTATGTCGAAGCTCTACGCTCAGTTCCGGTACTTGTAATGATTCTTTGGGTTTACTACGGGCTGCCGGTGATGAGTGGCATCTCACTCAATACTTTCTGGGCAGGCATGCTGGCCCTTGCTTTTTGCGATAGCGCTTTTGAAGCTGAAATCTTTCGCGCTGGGATTCAATCGATCGAGAAGGGACAACACGACGCAGCTGAGTCGTTGGGACTCCGTTACAGTTCAAAAATGCGCCTCATCATTTTGCCTCAAGCCCTGCGACGGGTTCTACCAGCAATCGGCAATCAATTTGTGTACATGATTAAGATGTCCTCACTAGTCTCGGTGATCGGTATGACAGAGCTGACACGACGAGCAAATGAGTTGGTTGTGAGCCAGTACCGACCTTTGGAAATCTACACGTTTTTAGTGCTTGAGTACTTTGTGTTAATTGTCTTGGTTTCAATGGGGGTTCGCTGGTTGGAACGCCGACTTAGTAAATCAGAGGCTGTGTGAATGTAACAGCAATGGGGAATGATCCTCGGAATCGAGGTATGTTCTTTCTGGTGCTGACGATTTTTACTCATGGTTGCTTCCCACTACCTTATGCCAAGGCAATGCAGTCGATCCAACCGATGGTAGCTGTTGTAGGAATTTTCTGCTGCGCCCTGCTCTTCTCCATCCCTGGCGCCTGGCATTTACGCAGAAAGTTTAATTTTCGACTGAAAAACATTGCTATTATCGTCGCGGTAGCTTTACTAGGAATGTTGGCAAACTACTCAATCTGCCAGGCAATTGTGGGCAGCTCTGCAACCATGTTCAATGTGATTTCCCGAGCTGAGATCATCATCGCAATGATTCTAGGCTGGGTCTATTTGCACGAGCATGTTGGACTGCGAATCTGGATTGCAGTGGCTGTGGTGCTGAGCGGTATCTTATTGATGCGTGGAGACACCCTCACATTTAATCTAGCAGATTGGGAAACTGTACTTTGGGCGTTGTGTACAGCTGGTTGTTTTGCTGCGGTTCAGGTGCTTTCTAAATCGATCATTCATGAGGTAGATCCCCAAGTTCTCAATGTCCTCCGATTGAGCTTGGCTGTTGCACTGTTGTTAGCCGTACCAGGATTGGCAATGGAGATGAGCACACTAACTCTGGATGACTGGGTTTGGCTTGGTTTGGCAGCTTTTTTTGGCCCGTTCCTGGGGCGAGTTTCCTATACCTACGCGTTGCGGTATCACACTATTGCCAGAGCAATGACCGCAGTAACCTTCAGTCCCGTATTGACTCTACTATTCGAATTTCTGATCTTTGGTCGAATGCTGAGTCTCTTCGAGTTAATAGGAGGTACCTTGGTCATAATTGGAATTCTGGTAGCTTTCCGTAAAACAGGTTCATCTCATTAACTTTTTTGCCTCAAGAGCATATTCAGTAGCCAACAATTTATTTTCACTCTTCTCTAATAGACTTTGAAAAGAGCTCTTCAATCGTCCAACTTACTCGCTTACGTAACTGATCTTTGATACTTTTCTTAATAAATAGCACCTGATGGTTATTTGAATAATGCCCCTGTAATCGGCATGTTCAAACTAGAAAAATTCAATCCTCTATAGGTAGACTTGAGCATAGGATTTCAGGATTGTTAGTCCCGAAAATTTCACATAGTGTATGGAGATTCTGCGAGATATGGTGAATTGTTCTTAAGTCAGGAGATGAGGCGTCGAGACATCGTTGTGGGCATGCCAGAGTTTGCACAAAACTGGCTTTGGTGATCCTCGTTATCCATTGGTCCTTGCTAAGTTATCGTACTGCCTTCGGACTTCTCGGTGAATAAAATACGGTGCCACAATTCTCCATTCATGAAAAACCACATTTCGCAAGGAATTGTCGCCGTTTTATTGAGCAGAGGGATTGCACTAATCGCTGTACCGGCCGCTAAATTTGCGAATACAATCTATTGATGATCTGCGAAATGTTGAGATGTTACCTCACTATCAGATATCATGATATTTAGTCCGACTCATTTAGCAACTTCCAAAACGTTATTTTCACTAGTGAGTTGTTCGTAATCAAGATAGCTTGATATCTAGAAACACTGATCCAATAGTCTATTTTAAGTCTTAAAATGACGACTAACTTGGACTAGAAATGTTAAAATTATTTTGTGTTATCTAGAGTAAATACGATTAATCAATAATTCATTCAAATTAAAATAATTTCTCATGAATTACAACTTAAGAGT
>DPLM01000035.1 GCA_003541985.1 Deltaproteobacteria bacterium
GGAGTATTTGAAGAGGAAGAACGCACTTTCATAACCAAGGTTATGAAGCGAATTGGTATGGAGCCCAGTGAACACCTATACTTTCGGGATGGTGGGAACTTAGACATCAAGACTGTTCGAGCCAACGTCAAGCAGATTTTGGAATCACTGAAGAGCGCAACCGCTTAGGTCGATTCACTTCCATCCCGGAAATCACGCAACCAACGCAAGTGCTCCGGGGTCGTGTTTGCCCCTAATCCAAGAATTGCTACTTCCTGCTCAAGTAGTTGCTCTGCCTTACGCTGAAACCAGGAACTTGGTTGTTGCTCCGTCTGTAGTAACTCGTCCAGCACTACACTGACCACCCCACACTCACTTACCAACTGTTCGACATCTTCTACTAAGCCAGGTTGCAGAGCAGAAGCGTGTAATCCGACAATGATGCGTCCAAACTGAACCATTTCAAGCAGTCCATCTAGTCGATCGCCCAACCGAATATCGGGTGCCAGGCGTAGATGTAGCACACAATCTCGCTGAAAGCTTCGCCGCGCCAAGCGAGCAACCTGCTGCAATTCCTCCAAGCGGGTAAAGCCTTCTGCCCAGAGTAAATCTGCCCCTGTATCTGAAAGATATACGATTGGGGGACCATAGACCCGCTCTACCAAATGTTCACCTAACTTTGACTGACTCTCAGCCTGTCGTAACAAACCAGCACTGACAACTCGTCCCAAGGCTTCACGGAGCAGAGCCATGCCGTTGTTATTGATAGCCTCCTCGCGATCCTCAATGCCTTGCTGAGTTAGCTCAAGGACATTAGCACCAGCGGTGTTCGTACGGAAAAAATCCGCACCTGCTCGCTGGTAGCTCTTGTAGGCAGCACGGACCCAATCCATTTGCTCCAGATTTGCTAGATACAGCGGCTGATTTGCAGGCAAACCAAACTTTTGTAGAATTGGCACCAAGCTGCCCTCACTAAACAACGGAGCGCGTTCTTGCAGCCAATCCAAGAGAGAAAAAGTAGGAAGAGTGATTTCAGTGTTCATCCAACCGTTACTGACTTGGCGAGATTACGAGGCTTATCGATATTACGTCCCAGGTCAAGCGCAGCATAGTAGGAAAGCAATTGGGCCATGGTCATCTGGAGTAACGGCGCCAACCAAGGATGAATTGTAGGCAGTTCGACTGCGTAGTCGAGAACCTCATAGGCATGCCGATCTCCTTCAAAAACAAAACCGGCCAAAGTCCCTCCCCGGGTTCGAATCTCCTCCATTGCAATCAGTGTTCGTCGATGCAGATCTTGCTGCTCCGGGAGCGGTACAAAGAACAACGAATGAACCGACTTCTCAATCATCGAAAGAGTACCATGTTTGAGGAATCCTGCCGGCATTCCTTCCGCGTGCTGGTAGGTCACTTCCTTCATCTTCAAGGCAGACTCCATCGCTACCGGATAGTACTGTCCACATCCCAGAAACAGCCAGTTTGGAACCCAACTGGTGGCACGAGCAATGTTTCGCAAAAAGCCAGATTGCTCGTTCAGAGCGTCCTGAATCAAGTCTGGCAGACGATCCACAGCGGCGATAAAGGAATCGAATTGCTGATCATCCAAGTTACCTTGTTGACGACCAGTTTCCACAGCAGTTCGGAGTAAAATTAGGGTTTGTGCCATCGCTGCCTTGGTAGAAACCACACAAATTTCTGGTCCAGATCCCTGCATAATGATCTGATCGACCTGCATCCCAATGGAAGAACCCATTACGTTCACGATTGCCGCTGTCTTAGCACCGCGTTGGCGAGCAAAGTTCAGCGCCATCTTAGTATCGTAGGTTTCTCCAGACTGAGAGACTGCCAGAACTACATCTTGTGCCTGTACACCAGCAATATCGATAAATTCATCGGAGCTGATGGCTGGGAAGTAGCGCCCAGTCAGTTGTGAGAAAAAATACTGTCCTAGCTGTGCCACGTAGAAGGTTGTTCCTACACCCACAAGATAAGCCTGTGGTGCTTCTGCAAATTTTTGAGCTAGTTTTCGGATCTCCTCATCTGGAATCTTTAGCGCCTGACGCAGTGTCTGAGGTTCATCAAAGATTTCTTTGAGCATGTAGTGAGCAAACCCGCCCTTGCGGGTTGTCTCTGCATCCCAGTCAATATGCAGGATATCTTTCTCGACCTGCTGGCCATCGCATAGGCTGCAAATCTGATAGCTTTCTTGCGTCAGCATGACATATTCGTCATCATCTAAGACCACAGCCCGTCGGGTATAATCCAGAAAAGCATTGATATCCGAGCCAACGTAGTTGCTGCCTTCGCCCAACCCCAAAATCAGAGGAGAATTACGCTTGGCGCAGAAGAGTCGATCTAGTTCATGCACTGAGATCATCACGATCGCAAAAGAGCCTTCCATTTGTTCCAGAGCTGCCACAAATGCACGCTCGGTATTTTGTAATCGATCATAGTGACGGGCCACTAGTTGTACAAACACCTCAGTATCCGTCTGAGAACAGAACGTTATTCCTTCCGCTTCCAATTCCTCCCGCAGGTCTTGATAATTTGAGAAAATGCCATTGTGCACAACAGCAAAAGCCTCGTTGGTTGAGAGATGTGGGTGGGCGTTCTCTCGGCTGACTATTCCGTGAGTAGCCCAACGCGTATGGGCAATGCCAAGACGCCCACTGAGTTGAGTGAGACGTTCCCGCTGATTGACCTCCTCTACCCCTCCAGTGTTCTTGCGAGTCCAGATCCTACCGGCATCCAGCAGTGCTATTCCACAAGAATCATATCCTCGGTACTCTAGATTACGAATTGAGGCATAGAGAGGATGGGCCACATTCTTTGCGTTGATCATTCCACTGATCCCGCACATTTCAGGACTCCTTCTCATTTTCAGGAAACCGGCCACGCAGGGAAATATTATCTTCGATGAAGCTGCCTGCTGGAACTATCGTTGCGGGCGCCATTGTTTGTCGAGCACCAATGCGCACTCTATCTCCAATAAACGCTCCAAGTTTGGTTAATCCAGAATCAACAGGTTCATTTGCAGTGGAAACCACGACGTTTTTGCCATCTGAAAAATGATTCACCGTAGTTAGTGCCGTGCCAATCGATACCCCCTCCCCAATTACGCTATCTCCAATGAAAGAAAGTCGTCCCAGATCAGACTTTCCGAAAAGCACGCAGTTCTTAAGTTCTGAACCATAACCGACTACTGAGTCTGGGCCGATAGCGCTGAAAGTTCGTATCAACGAATTGTTTCCAATGTAAGAGCCTTCTCCAATGAAGCATGGGCCCTTAAGCACCGCACCACTCTCAATGACAACATCTCGCTCGATCACTACCGGACCTTCCAACTGAACATTACCAGCCAATCTGGCACTCTGGTGGATATGCGCTGTGCGCCAGGCACTCATCATCATCTGGTTTGCTTCCAGGATGTGCCATGGATAGATCACATCAATCCAGGTGCCCTCCCAGAGATCTGCCTGCAAGCCATCACTCTGAACAAGATATTGGTAACATGCTTCAATACTCTGACCATGCTGGCGCAGCAGGTCAAAAATTCTTGGCTGTAGTACAAATCCACCGGCAAAGACATAATTACTTTGCATGCGTCCCTGGGGCTTTTCAATGAAACGACGAATCTTCATCTCATTGTCCAGATAGACGTTACCGTATTCGTTGGAATTGCGAGGTAGGGTCACCAACGCAACCTCTCGACCTGTTTCAGCAAAAGTTCGCAATAATTGGGGAACAGGATTCCCATCAGCCAGCACATCTCCATAGACTAGTAGAAAAGGCTGTCGCTTCAGGTAGGGTTCACAGCAGGAGAGCGCATGACCAATGCCCAGTAGTTCCTGCTGTTCCACATATTCGAGGCTCATTCCAAAGTTGCTTCCATTCCCAAAATGATCCCGTAGAGCCTGCTGTTCATGGTGTACTACGACCGAGGCCTCATGAACTCCAGCGTTGTGTAGCCCATTAAGAATACTCTCCAAAATGGGGCGGCCTGCAATTCGAATCATTGGCTTAGCACGAGTCGCTGTAAACGGCAGCAACCTTGGGCTATAGTTCGCTACCAGAATCACCGCTTTCATGAAGACTCCGTGAGAAGGAAAGGTCGCAGATACTGCTCCAGCACAGACAATACCTGCTCAAAATTCAGATTACTGGTATCTACCAATATCGCGTTAGCTGCTTTATGCAGAGGAGCTTCACTACGATTGCGATCCTGCTCATCTCGTTGCTTCAGAGCCTCCAAAACATCCTCAAAACGGACACCGGGATCCTTAGCCTGCAATTCGACGAAACGCCGACGAGCTCGGGTCTCTGGACTGGCTTCGACGAAAAACTTACAATCGGCCTTTGGCAAAACGACGGTACCAATATCGCGTCCTTCTAGTACAGCCCCTCGGTAGGCACCTCCAATTTTTGCTTGTTCTACCAACTGACGCTGCTGAAACTTAAGTGCGTGCCTAATCGGAACAAAGCGGCTCACCTGAGAGGCTAGTGCTGATAACTCCTCGGTACGAATCACAGAGCTAATCTCTTCACCATCACAACGGACTCGTCCGTCTGCTTCCAGCACAATCTGAGTTTGCTCACCAAGCTTCTGCAACGCCTCATCATTCTCTGGCTTGTCCAGACGGTTCCACTTCCAAGCCAAGCAGCGAAACATTGAACCAGTGTTGATATAGAGCAACTGATTGCGTTCAGCCAATTGACACGCCAGCGTACTCTTGCCAACTCCTGTGGGACCGTCTAATGCCACAATTACAAAAGCCATTAATCCCTTCCTACTTGCCTTCTAGTTGCTGTAGCGCATTGTCTGCAGCTTGCTTCATCTGCGGATCACTCAGTTCATTGCTGATCTTACTGTAAATCGCCTTCGCGTCATTGATCCGTCCCAAGGACTCGTAGCTCAGTCCCATTCGCTGCCAGGCTGTGAACTTTTGATTTTCGTTCAGCCCTTCTGCATGGAAGTAGGTTAATTGCAAGTAAGCAGCGATCGAACGTTCATGAGCTTGCAGTGCACCCGCAGCTTCTCCACCCAATAGCAGAGCTTCTCGCTGTATCAATGGATTTTCACTTCGACGCAACTGGGCAGACCAACTCTCTGCTTGTTCCCAGGCTCCAGAAGCACCAAGTCGTCCTAGATTCGAGTGTTCCTTGCCAATGCGGAGCATCCGCTGTTCGCGTGCGGCCGGATCGGGTTCAAGATTGTTGCGTAACCGATCCTCCCATAGCCGAATCAAGCCCTGACGATGCGGAATTGTTCTTGTGGGTTCTCCCACGTACTCGTAGCGCTCAACCAACCAATTCCGAATCTGCTCTTCTTGTTCCGGTTTGAAACGAGTGTCCTTCAAATAAATTTCTGAACGCTCCGCAAAACGTACATCCTTCAATTCGTAGTAAAGACGCAAGATCGCCAACTTAGCCTCAATCCCCCAAGTTGGATTCAGAACAGCTTGCAGTGAACGTTCGTATGCTGGCAGTGCTTTCAGCGGGCTCTTGATCTGTTCGTACGCCTGACCACGTCGGAAGTGTAACTCAGCTTGGTCCTTAGGATTTTTCATCTGAGACAGCATCTGCAGAGCTTTTTCCACAAAGCTTTCCCAAAGCTCCAACTCCCACAACAGGCTCAATTGCAGTTGCTGCATCTCCAGATCAAGGATTTCCGGATGACTGAGCAGAACTTGCAGTGCCTCTTCGCGACGATTCAAATCACGTAGCAACAGCACCTGCTCAATCAACAAAT
>DPLM01000388.1 GCA_003541985.1 Deltaproteobacteria bacterium
GCTTCCCTGTGCCCATGGGACGTTATGTCAACCTATTCGTGAGAAGCCAAGCCCTCGACTACGTTAACAACTGCATCAGTTTAGTTGGAGACCCCTTTTTGAATTTCTAGATTGAAACCAGGCCAGGCCGTATTGAGTTTCGATAAAATGCCTTCATGAAAAGCATCAAAACCGATGTAGACGCCCGGCAAGGCACGATTCCCATTAGCAGTGGTTTTGCACTCCGGATGATAGGTTACTTCCTAACGCTTCCATGCCTACTTGTACATTGGAGGCATAACCTCCTAAGACAATTTTTCCAGCCATCATCTTTCAATTTCTGATTGGAAAACAAGCGTTTGTTTTTATTTCAAAAACACATCAAACCTGGACCCCTTTTCATCAGGGGCTCTGAAAACTAAATGAAAAGCGTGACAATCTTTATTGATATCCATCTGAATTTACTGAAGAAAAGGTTTTAATTGCTTAGGAAGAGTGAAACACCAACGTGCTGCTCACTGCTTTGAACATTACGATCCACTCAAAGTGTAGAAGATCAATCAGAAGGTAGGAAAAAGATAAATAGTCTTTATAAAATTTGGAAAGTTTCTGAATCTTCTGTTTTAGCTGAAAAGCTTTCAGAAAGAAGTCAGTGTATGAATAGAATTAGAAATTTATGGATCAAAAAGCTATGTAGTTTATAAACAATACTGCTTGAAAGATGAGAAAACCTAGTACACCGAAGATGCCGAGCAGTAGTCCGATTGCTCCAAGAAACTCAAAGCGTGGAGGTTTGCGTTTCCGTTGGTTTGGAGTGGGTTCCTTCGGCCCAAAATGATCAAAATCTCCTTGGCGTATCTCCACCAAATTTTGGATTTCTTTCAATCGAAGCAATAAATTGCGATACATAATTAAAAATATTGGGGACGATTTGCTACATGCACTTAATTACCTTGGAATGATTTTGTTGAGGCTTCAATTAAAAATTTAAAGCCTTGTTTCTCATTCAGTTTAACCTAACTCCCATTGTTGTACACAGCATTTTCAAAATTTGGACGCAAGCTTTACACAAAGGTAATGGATTGAACGGACTAGTAGGGGAGAAATCTGTAGAGAAAATTTTGTCTAGACTAGGGATCCAGATGGTTGGATCCCAGATTGAAACTAGCGCGGACATGGCGCAATTGGAGCCATTGTGGAATATTTAGAATATGTTGGCTTGACGCTACCCAATTTCCTGATGTTCATTCTTGGCGTCTGCAGATCATCATACTTGATGCCTTGATCCCGTAAGAAAGCTTCTTTTGTAGCCCAGCGCAAATGTCGCTTTCATTTTATTCGTTTTTGGAAGCTATTCGTACACATTGAAACTACAACACAAAAGAATGTGCCCACCCCAGTTAACGCCCAAGCAAACAGATCGAATTATCTACCTTGCGTGGCAGGATCGGATCACTTTTGAGGAAATTAAGAAAGAGACTGGTCTCTCCGAGTCTGATGTCATCAAGGTGATGCGGAGATCGTTGAAACCCTCTTCCTTCAGACTTTGGAGAAAGCGTGTATCTGGAAGAACGACTAAACATCAGAAGCTGAATTTGGAGAGAAGAAACTCTGCTCCGTCTGAGGAAATTGAATGAACGAATTAATTAAGCAATTGTTTGGTCAGTGCTGGCAAGTGGTCAGTAGCCAGTCTTGCAAGGTCCCAATCGAAAGATGGGTTGTTTAAGCAGGCGGGGCTGGCAGAAGAAAATAGACGATATAATCAGGATTTTTTGCCCAAAAATGTTTCCTGATTCTGCAGACTTCATATCCTCGACAATCAGGACCCGCCCACACTTTTTTGATAGCCATATTCTAGAAAAAAGATTCTGTAATCCTCTCTGGTTTTTTTATATTGCCCATTTTCAATTGCTCTTTTTCAGCGCTCGTAGCTTTTTGTTAGTTTGATACTAGCGATGATTTCTATTCTGATCCATGCGAGACGTGTAACTGAGGTGCTAACTTACGTTAGTTGAAATGTAAAATAACGATATCAACCAGATGGTAGTCATGAACTAAGTAGTCTTTTGGAGCGTTCTAGCTTTGGTAAGTTGCTTAAAAAGGATCGTGGTGACGCTAGATATATTAGAAAAGAAACTGTCTGAACGGAAAAAGGAACTGTTGAATTTATAAAAAACTACCCTATGTTTAGAGCATTCTTGAATTGATCGTCTTAATTAGAAACTGTAACCAAGGCCAAATAGTAATAGGTTACCAACGGATTAGATTTGTACTCTAGAACTAATATAAATAAACAAAGGACAGCACATGAAGACGGTTCAGTGGGGCATTATCGGTCCCGGTTCAATTGCGGCTAATTTTGCACAAGGCTTGGCGGAATGTGATCACGGAACATTATATGCCATAGCTAGCCGTGATGAAAAACGCTGCCAGACCTTCGGAGAGCGCTTTTCGGTACCATCAGAAGGTTGGTTTAGGAGTTACGATGACCTCTTGGCATCACCCTTGGTCGAGGCTGTCTACATCGCCACACCTCATCCGTTTCATGCAGAGTTGGCCATTCGGGCTCTTCGAGCTGGTAAGCACGTTGTAGTTGAAAAGCCAGCCGGTTTGATTCCTGGAGAGGTCGTCGCAATGACCGAGGTTGCCGAGGAGACAGGGCTCTTCTTCATGGAAGGCTTCATGTACCGCTGTCATCCCCAGATTGAGCGACTAGTAGAATTGATTGGTGGGGGTGAGATCGGGAAGGTCCAGCATATTGAGGCGAGTTTTGGTTTTGCTTCAACTTATAATCCTACATCACGCCTAGATAGGCCAGATCTGGCTGGGGGAGCGATTCTCGACGTAGGTGTCTATCCGGTTTCCTTTGCTCGATTAGTTGCTGGGGCCGCCCAAGGGTTGCTGTTTGCGGAACCACTTGAGATCCAGGGGATCGGTTCTCTTGGTCCAATGGGCGTTGACGAAACGGCCTACGCGCTCTTAAAGTTTGATCAAGACATCACTGCCAGTTGCGCTACATCAATTCGAAGAGCCATGGACAATTCGGCAACCGTGATCGGTAGTAAGGGACGTATCCATCTACCGAATCCCTGGATACCCGGACGTGATGGGGGTCCTTCGGATGCTATTATTGAGATTGAAATAGCTGGGGAGAAGCGTGTTGAGCAGTTTAAGGATCCTCAGATTCTCTTTGCTCATGAAGCTGAACTAGCCAGCCGTGCCATCCTTGAAGGGCTATCAGAAGCCCCAAGCCCAGCACCAAGTCTATCAGATAGTGTGGGTAATGCTCGTGTCATTGCAACATGGCGGGAAGCTACAGGTTATAAACTCCTTGGAGAAAGCCCTTCGCATATTCGAAGCCTAAACGGTACTCTGCCGTCGAATCTTCCTGCGATTCCACGTGTCGGGGTTCCTGGTATGACAGGGGAAATCAGTGCCTTGATCATGGGCTGTGACAACCGAGACACTCTTGACGAGGGTGCAATCGTCTGGGACGCTTGGTGGGAAGCTGGTGGAAATGGTTTTGATACTGGTTTCATCTATGGAGGTGGTGTCCACGAAACAGTGCTGGGACAATGGATGGCGGCCCGTGGGATCACGAAGGAAGCTCGTGTCATTGTCAAAGGTGTGCACAGTCCATACTGCCTGCCAGATGTGATTGCAACCCAGCTGTCCATTTCCCTGGAGCGCTTACAGATTGAACGGGCCCCTATCTATATCATGCATCGAGACAATCCTGATGTGCCTGTGAGTGAGTTCGTGGACGCTCTGAATGCTCTCTACGCCAAGGGGTTGATTGAGACCTTTGGTGGTTCAAACTGGTCAGTGGCGCGCTTCAAAGAAGCCAACGCTTATGCCTCTTCAAAGGGGCTGCAGCCACTGAAAATCCTGAATAACAACCTATCACTTGCAGTGATGGAAAAACCAGTCTGGGATGGCTGCATCACCTCCAATACGTCGGAGATGCTAAGTTTTTTGAGGGAAACTGGCACGACACACCTGTCCTGGTCTTCTCAGGCAAGAGGTTATTTTCTACAACCGGGTCAAGGCACCACCTTGTCACCAGACACAACCGGAGATGCTTGTTTCTCCTCCGAAGCAAACGCAGAGCGTCGGAGGCGTGCAACTCAACTTGCAGGGGAGCGCGGAGTAAAGGCCCAAAACATTGCGACAGCCTGGGTGTTGGGCCAGCCGTTCCCGTCACTTGCGCTCATTGGGCCCCGCAGCCCTAGTGAGATTGCCACGACCTTGCCGGCGATGACAGTGTTCCTAAGTACCGCAGAAATTTCCTGGTTGAATCTGGAGACTAGTGGGCGCTAGGAGCTGCAGAGAGCAGTGAGCCATCCGACAATCTTATGATATTCCTTGAAAAGGAGGATGAGTAGCCTCAATGTAGGGTGCTTCCGGAGACTTGAATAAAGAGGTTGTCTGAACCCCGTAAGGGGCATCGCAGCAAGTGGAGGATTGTTGTTGATTGGCCCGGGAGATCCGAGCATGAAAGCATAAACCATTAGCAATAATGTTATCCATTTATCTGCGCGACGCAGGTGGTGCTCAGAACATGGCTTGACTTATTTGGTTTCAGACAAAACGAGATTTTTTAATAGATAGCCGGTCTTTGAAGTAGACTACTCAGTACTGCCAGAGAAATGAAGATTACGCTAACTTAGGCGGTTCATATTGCAATGTTTTGTTTGGTTTTATCTATTTATCTATACCGCATCTTAGCTCTTTGGAACTGGTAATTTTGCGCAAAGCAAATGTCCTCACAAACCTATCAAGCATTTCAAAGAACTAGAATGGTGATGGAGGGAGACATGGAAAGGAAACTGATGGGGTAGGCAGTGGGTTAGTTTTGTCCTTGGGAATTAACTTAACAATCCCGATTGGAGGTAAAGGCAAATGTCGAAAGGAGAAGCATTCGATAAGGCATGGCGACGAGCTATTCAGCAAGGGGATTTTGCTTTGTATGATGAAATCGTGCACCCAGATTATGAGTCAGTGAATCATGGTGTGAAGTTAGACAAAAACATGAGCAAACGTGTTTTATTGAAACGCAAAGGGAAGGTTGTCATGGGTCCTTATCAAGTTCTCTATGAAAATCATGAGTTCTTGTGCATTCAGAGGTACTCAAGAGTCAACAAATATGTATTCATCTCCATGCTCTCCGGCGTGAGTTATAAGTTGGGGAAGGTGATTAGCCAACAAACCATGCGAGAACAGTTGGATTATGATCCAAGTGAAGGGCAGGATTGGAGTTGGGAAGATTACGAGTAATGGCGTGTGAAACTATGAATAAATGTATCTTGCTATCGCTAATCTTTGTAATACTTGGTTCACAGGTTTTTGGATATGACGAGGAAGACTTGGACAAGTTTTTGAGGACGAATCAATGTGAAAATTGTGATCTTGCTCTGGTGGACCTAAAAGACATGAATTTAAGCAAAGCTAATTTGAGAGAAGCTGATCTGTTCGGGGCCAAGCTGAGCAGAGCCGACCTGAGAGAAGCCGAGCTTGTCGAAGTGAACTTGATAGAAGCCGATTTGAGTCAAACGAATTTGATAAATGCCAACCTGATTGGGACTGATCTGTGGGGGGCTATTCTCATCGGGGCTGATCTGCGAGGTGCAAAACTAAACGGAGCTGTTCTGGACTATGCCGACCTTGAGCAGGCCAAATTTTGTAATACCGCAATGTCGGATGGATCGATCAGAAACGATGACTGCTAGTTCCAAAAATCGATAAGCCTGAATTACTGATGCAGAAGAATCCTGATTCATCTAAATACCTTGAACTTCCAAACTCTAGAGCCTATCAGCGTCATCGCTTTGTGGATATCCAGCACGGACGTACCTTTGTTGATCGACACTTCTATCGAGTTTTGCTTGAATCGATGGTCAATGATCTCTATGACCCAAAACGAAAGCAGCTCAAATTATTGCAGGAAGCTTGGCTAGCCTAAGAAATTTCTGAAGTTAATGATTTTGAAGAACCCTAAAGAATTTAAAAAAGGAAAAATAATGAAAATAGGCATCACCGGAGCAGATGGAACAATTGGTACTGTTTTGCGAAATGAGTTGTCAGAGCAACACGAGTTAAAGTCATTTACTCTTGAAGAAAATCTGGAACTGGGCTCTACAAAAATAGACCTATCAAGAAGCACTGAGGTTTTTGGCAAGTTTTCCGGTCTTGATGCACTGATTCATTTAGCAGCTGATCCAAGTCCCAACGCACTCTGGGAAAGTGTTCAGCAAAATAATATTGAAGCAACCTATAATGTCTTCAATGAGTGTGTGAATGCTGGGATAAGTAAGATTGTTTTTGCCAGTACGAATCATACTCAACATGGAGACACCCTCCTGACTACTACAGAAACCTTAGATCCATCAAAAAATAAAATACTGTCACTATCAGATCCTACGAACCCGGATTCCTTGTACGCAGTTTCAAAATTATTTGGTGAGAATCTAGGGAAGTACTTCTCAGAAAAATACGGAATTCAGTTTGTTGGACTCCGAATCGGCTGGGTGGTCAAAGGCAATGATCCTACG
Organism: Deltaproteobacteria bacterium; assembly: GCA_003541985.1. GTDB lineage: Bacteria > SAR324 > SAR324 > SAR324 > NAC60-12 > JCVI-SCAAA005. The sequence goes on from DPLM01000388.1 coordinate 6,531, forward strand.
ATTATGCGGGGAACTTTATCGGAAGATTACATGCGAGCTATGTACTTAAGTCACCGGGACTGTGTTCATGCTTTTGAGAGAGCATTAGGGGTGGATAAGAAATTTTTACTTGCTTACGCCATTAGTAACAACACCAGAAAAGTTTTCGAACTAGCAGATACAATCGATGCTCTCGATTATCATCCGGTCGATGATGCTGAAACATTTTTCTGAAGAAGCCACAGAACAGCTTTTATGTGAGCCTCAATCGAGAAAAATCAACTGTACCTCACCCTTCAACGCTGTTTTATACTTTGACCAGCTTTCTCAGCAGGAAAGAATCTTCTGTTCACCTCAGTAAAATAGCACCTAGAGAGTCGTACTCTTGTAGTGAGTGCACCAGCTACGTAGTAGGCTTTGAAGAAAAAGTCCAACCGTCTCCTGCCCGTTCATGCCGTTTATGGCTAATCAATAAGGTTCCTGTCTCCCCCATTTCTCCTCTCTAATTATCGCAAGCCTGGAGATCGTAGAAAGTACGAAAAAAGTTAGGGGCTAAAACGCAAGATTTAGACTGCGGCAAAAGCTAATGTAGAACGGATTAAAAGCATTAATGGCCGGTCAGCGACGAGTGCAGAACAGCGCTAACGGCAGAATCATCCCAGACAATCAATCACCTTTTAGAGAGCTATCTCCATTTAAAGGGTGGGGTGCTCAAAGGAATCATCACCTGTAATAATCACGATGCTTCACCTACATGAGTCTGTTGGTAAGAAGACTTCTGATGATTTGGTCCCTTTGAATCTAGATCGGTTCCGCATTCATTTGCTCAAAAACCATAGTATAGGGACTGTTCGCAATGTATTGGAGCTATTGCACAGGATCATCAAATTTGGAGTTACCAAGTAGCTGATTACACCACTCAATTGGAGGCTTAAATCTCCTAAAAAAAGACCCAAACTCTCAACACATCGAAGTGCTTACTGATAAGCAGTTTCAGCAGTTAAACTAAGTCTGGAATAACTACTATGATAAGCACATCGTTCATCTCCATCAGCTAATTACCAGGAATGGATCGAGAACATCCAAAGCTTCAAAATTGCCTTGGGGAGATATCAATTTCCAATGAGAACTTTTACAAAGCGTG
>DPLM01000377.1 GCA_003541985.1 Deltaproteobacteria bacterium
CCATTCAGACAAATCATTGGCGTGTGTCAAACTAGTCATTAAAGCGAGCAGTCCAGCTAGCAATAGACGCAGTTTCATCGGGGTTCTCCTGGAGAGAAGTTGGAAAAATAGAGCAAGGTGAGGCCCTAAAGTATCAGCAAATTCCGATAACCTTTCCCTTTCGAGTGGCATTCTCAGTCAAGGAAAACAATGGGCGAAGAGCGCTCTAGGGTGGAACTCGTAAATGGCTCTAGAGCAAACGCGCTCGCAAAAAAATCAGCAGATGATCGGAATCGGGAAACGAATCAGAGATATGCGAACAGAATGTTCAGCAACAACAGGCAGGATGGCAACAGTAGGAAGCAAAAGAGGCAACAACAGCAGTAGTTAAAGCGGTCTGAGAAAGGCTGGAATGCCTGAACCGAGATAGCGGTGTCGATGTGAAATTCATCTTTCTACTTGATTTAAAAAAAGTCTCGGAGGATTTGGCGTCGAAGCCAAGGATGCGGCTAGGCCGCTACGAAGGGGCCTGTATTAACAACAGGTCAAACAACAACAGCAGCAATCGGTTGGGGTACCGAATCGAATGTCTTTGCGTGAGAAAGGCATTGTTATTGTTTAGAAGGAAGAAATTTGAAAAAACGATATGAGATAATCTCGGAGTCTGAGCACAAAAGCAAGTATTTTTTGCTGGTCCAAAAACAATGAAAGCTATTCGTACTCAGATTTCAGCTTTTCTGACCAATTCTTTCTCCGATGTTGAGAATGGTTTGATCTTCTGCTGACTATTGTTGAAAATTAAAATAAATTTAACCCTCATTCTCGATTACCCCTCCTTGGAGGACAGATGCCTTACGATGCTACTGATAACCGTTACGAATCCGCTCACTATCGCCGCTGTGGAAAATCAGGACTACATTTGCCTGAAGTATCTCTGGGGCTCTGGTACAACTTTGGTGGAGTCGATCCTTTGGAAAACATGAGGGAAATGCTCCGACAATCTTTTGATCTGGGAATTACGCACTTTGATCTTGCCAACAACTATGGCCCCCCTCCCGGTTCGGCTGAAACTAATTTTGGACGAATCTTTGCCGAGGACTTCAAGCCCTATCGAGATGAGTTGGTGATCTCCAGCAAGGCTGGCTACTACATGTGGCCTGGACCCTACGGAGAATGGGGATCTCGCAAGTACCTGGTGGCAAGCTGTGACCAGAGCCTCAAACGGATGGGACTCGACTACGTAGACATTTTCTACAGCCATCGGCCTGACCCGAATACTCCCTTGGAAGAGACGATGGGAGCGCTGGACCACATCGTGCGTAGCGGACGAGCGCTCTATGCTGGTATCTCAACCTATTCTCCAGAGCAGACACGGGAAGCTTCAAGCCTCCTGAGAGAATTAGGGACTCCCTGTTTAATTCATCAGCCACGCTACAATATGTTTGATCGTTGGATCGAAGATGGCCTGCTTGACGTACTCAAAGACGAAGGGATTGGCTGCATTGCGTTCTCACCTCTTTGCCAGGGAATTCTGACTAATAAGTACCTATCTGAAGACTGGAGTGGAACCCGTGCTGACAAACTGAAGAGTGCTTTCCACTGGGGTGATGAAGTGACTCAGAAGCGCATTGCGCGGGTACGTGAACTGCAGAAAATCGCAGATGAGCGTGGACAGACAATGGCCCAACTCGCGATCGCCTGGGTACTGCGTCAGCCACAGATGACCTCGGCGCTGATTGGTGCCAGCAAGGTCTCACAAATCGAAGACGCCGTGGGTGCACTCAGCAACACGCAGCTTAGCGAAGAAGAACTATCCAGAATCGAAACTATTCTCAGTTAGTCTATTGAACGGAGGTACTACGAGATACCTCCTCTGTCTCAATGAAGTTGGCAGCAAGGACTGTCAACGCTTCTGAGGGAGCAGTCATGGGAGAAGCATTACCAACGCTAAAAGATTGGGAAGAACTGGCACGCAAGGAACTGAAGGGTCGGGAGGTGTCGGAGTTAGACTGGCACACAGCTGAGGGCATCCGGCTGAAGCCACTCTACACCGCAGCGGATTTGGAAGAGCTAGAGATGTCCAATACGCTGCCTGGCTTTTTTCCATTTCTGCGGGGCCCTAAAGCAACTATGTATACGGGTCGGCCTTGGACCATTCGGCAGTATGCAGGCTTCTCGACAGCTGAAGAATCGAATTCCTTCTACCGTAAGAACTTGGCTGCTGGACAAAAGGGATTGAGCGTTGCCTTCGATCTGGCAACCCATCGGGGCTATGATTCGGATCATCCACGGGTCATCGGTGACGTAGGCAAGGCGGGTGTAGCGATCGACTCCGTCGAGGACATGAAGATCCTCTTCGACCAGATCCCGCTGGACGAGATGTCGGTCTCAATGACGATGAATGGCGCAGTGTTGCCTGTCTTAGCAGCCTACGTAGTTGCAGCAGAAGAGCAGGGAGTCTTCCAGGAACGGCTGAGTGGAACCATTCAGAATGACATCCTCAAGGAGTTCATGGTTCGCAACACCTATATCTACCCTCCTGCTTCTTCGATGCGGATCATTGGTGATATCATCGCCTACACCAGTGAGCACATGCCCCGCTACAATTCGATCAGCATCAGTGGCTATCACATCCAGGAAGCTGGTGCGACGGCTGTACAGGAACTGGCCTTCACACTTGGAGATGGCCTGGAGTACGTGCGTTCTGCACTGCAACGTGGAATGCCCATCGACCAGTTTGCACCGCGCCTCTCCTTCTTCTTTGGCATCGGTATGAACTTCTTCATGGAGATCGCCAAGCTACGAGCTGCCCGTTTCCTGTGGGCCGAACTACTCAAGCCCTTTGCTCCTCAAAAACCTCAGTCGATGATGTTGCGTACCCACTGTCAGACCTCTGGCTGGAGCCTGACTGAGCAGGATCCCTTCAATAACATCGTACGGACTACAATTGAAGCAATGGCGGCCACCTTGGGTGGAACACAGTCACTGCACACTAACTCCTTCGATGAAGCCCTGGGACTACCGACAGAAACTTCGGCTCGGATTGCTCGTAATACCCAGCTGATTCTTCAGGAAGAAGCAGGTATTCCCAACATTGTTGATCCTTTTGGTGGGTCCTACTTCATGGAATCGCTGACACAGTCGCTGATCCGGGAAGCTCAGCAAACGTTGCAGGAAGCTGAGGAACTTGGGGGTATGGCCAAGGCTGTCACCTCTGGGATGCCCAAGCAACGAATTGAAGAAGCAGCGGCTCGTCGGCAAGCTCGGATCGACCAAGGCAAGGAGGTCATTGTTGGTGTGAACAAGTACCGCTTGGAGCAGGAAGAACGAGTCGAAGTACGTGACATCGACAACTCCCTGGTACGAGAAGCACAGATCAACAGGTTGAACCAAGTCCGACAGAATCGTGATAACACGGCTGTACAGGTAAGTCTAAATCGTCTGCGCGAAGCAGCCGCCGGTGGTCAGGGCAACCTGTTGGCGCTTTCGATTGAAGCGATCCGCATCCGGGCTACTGTCGGTGAAATTTCAGATGCGATGGAGCAAGCCTGGGGACGTTACAACGCTCCGATTCGTTCGATTGCTGGGGTTTATGAGAGTGAATATGCTGAAGATTCTGACTTTGCAGATGTACGTGAAGAGATCAATCAATTTGCAGTAGACGAAGGTCGTCGACCAAGAATCATGGTCGCCAAGATGGGTCAGGATGGTCACGATCGTGGAGCAAAGGTGATCTCCACTGCCTTTGCTGATCTAGGTTTTGATGTGGATATCGGGCCACTGTTTCAGACTCCAGAAGAAGTTGTCCGTCAGGCCATTGAGAATGATGTCCACGTGATTGGCATCTCCAGCCAGGCTGCTGGACACAAGACACTTGTACAGCAACTGTTGCAGGTGTTGCTTGCAGAGAAGGTGGATGACATGGTCGTAGTGGTTGGGGGCGTCATTCCTCCGCAAGATTATGAGTACCTTTACCGGCAAGGGGTGGCCTGTATCTTTGGACCAGGCACCAAGATTCCACAGGCGGCTCGTGAGGTCTTGAGCGCTGTCCGTGAAAAGACAAAGGTCGCTGCGTGACGAGTTTGCAATTCAAGCTCACTAGATTTCGCAGTCCATCCGGTTCTTGCCAGACTTACCTAGAATTCCATCCCCACCATGTCAGTCATCAATCCTAACAGTATCCGACAGGGAGATCGTCGCGCAATGGCCAAGGCGATCACCCTACTGGAGAGCACACACCCAGAAAAACTTGATCAGGGCCAGGCACTGCTGGAGGAGTTGTTGCCGGAGACCGGCAAGTCTCTGCGAATTGGCATTACTGGGGTCCCAGGTGTGGGTAAGAGCACCTTCATTGAAGCCTTTGGGATGCGGCTGATCGAAGCGGGACATTGGGTCGCTGTACTGGCTGTGGATCCAAGTAGTCCAATTACTGGGGGGAGCATCCTTGGAGATAAGACGCGGATGCAACAATTGTCCTCACACCCAAAGGCATTTGTACGTCCTTCACCCTCGTCCGGAGTACTGGGTGGGGTAGCTCGTAAAACCCGAGAGACGATGTTACTCTGTGAAGCAGCAGGTTATGACATGATTATTGTTGAGACGGTAGGAGTTGGGCAGTCGGAGACCATGGTTGCTTCAATGGCCGATCTCTTCCTGGTGCTGATGCTACCCAATGCTGGAGACGAGCTGCAGGGAATCAAGAAGGGAATTCTAGAGTTGGCGGATCTGATCGTGATCAACAAGGCTGATGGTGATCAGAAGAGCTTGGCTCAACGAGCTGTGCGGGAGTATCAAAATGCTCTTCATTTGCTCAAGCCGACTCGGGCTTTGTGGCAGGCAAAGGTGCTTCAGTGCAGTGCCCTGGAACAAACAGGACTGGTTGAGCTGTGGGAGACGATGCAAGACTTTCAAAAGATGCTGAAGACCTCGGGAGAGTGGGAAGAGTACCGGAGTCATCAGGCTGTGCGCTGGATGTGGAGTCTGATTGATGAAGAGTTGCGCCAAAGTTTTCGAAAGCATTCCCAGATCCAAGCTGATATTCCCAGAGTTGAGAAGGCCATTCGTCAAGGGAAGCAACTGCCGACTCGAGCCGCCCGATCTTTATTGGAAGTTTGGTTCAATACCCAAGATAACTAGCCTAGGGGTCGTCAAACCAACTGTTGGGATCGCTGATCATGAATGACTGTACTGTTTTTTCTGTTATCCGAGCCAGGTCCTACCTGTGTGAGGGAGAGCAAGAATTTTTGATGTGTTGCTCAAAAGCGCTGTCGAAATTTACGTTCTAGTTCAGCAGTGGGTAAGGAAAACCAGAGGGGAGACCCGTCAAGGGAGCGGTTGTCGAGATCTAACTGTTCAAATTGGGCTAGTAACAACTGCTGATTGCTTGCGGTAAGCAGTTGCATTTCTGAGAAAGCCGCTTGTGTGGCCAAGACAGTCCAGAGATCCTGCTGAAGTGCGTCTGGGCGACTACGTTTCCTTAAGAGAGCACTGCGGTTGAGCATCTCTCGCAAAAAGGCTTCTGCCCGAGAAAAAGCCAGTAGTCTTGGTTGCTGTTGTAGGGCAAAGGTCCTTCCTCCAAAAGGTTCCCAGAAAAATCCACCTTGACGCATCAAAGCTTCCAATCCTGCCAATAATGTTGTCTCCTGAGGTGCCAAGTGCAGCAGCAACGGGGTACTCCGCTCAGAAACTTCAATATTTTCAGCTAGGAAGTCGCTCCGGTAGCGTTCATAGAGTAGCCGCTCGTGAACACGCTGGCTGTGAAAGAGCACCAATCCGTCTGCATCTGTAGCCAGCAGATAACAACCCAATACCTGTCCATGTGGCTGCCATCGAGTTGGAGTTGTTGATATAGTCCACAGGTGTAGGTTGTCTACGATAGTTGGATCATCGATGGTTTCGGCTTTGGCAGAAGCTTCTTCTTGCTTTGGTGATGAGGTGGCGGTCGTGGCAGCAGGAGTAGCTTCCGGTTCGGAGTTAATATTTTTGGTAGTCGTGGAAAAAGTTGGATTGTGCTTGGTTCGGGCTGTTCGTTCCTTGGCAACTCGTCGTACAGAGGGTTGCTCTCGCACTTGCTGTTGTAGTGGTAGTTCATTCGCTAGTGGTAATTCCGTCTGAGGATCCCGTATTGGTTGAGGAATCTGTCCTTCTCTGCCAAATAGGCGTAATTTGGTCTGCTGCTTAAAGCTTCGGCTCAGTTGATCCTGTAGGATCGCATGCACAACCTGGCTATTGCGCAGCCGAATCTCTGTTTTTGCAGGATGGACGTTGACGTCCAGTTCACCCGGATCAAGATGCAGTGAGAGGAAGAATGCTGGATGCTGTGACTTGCTTAGGAAGTTTCCATATCCTTGGTAGATTGCTCGCTGCACTGCTGGGCATCGTACAGGACGGTCGTTGACAAACAGGTATTGCCAACGCTTGCTGGTTCTAATTTTCTCTGGGATAGAGAGCCAGCCTTGGTAATTTAGGTAATTTTCTCGATGTGAGACTTCCTGCAGGCTATCTCGAAACTCTTCACCAAAGAGTTGAAAGATTCGCTCTTCCAGGCTGTTGGCTGGTCCTAGGCTGAGCAACAGTTGCTGGTTATGAACAAGTTTGAACTGACGTTGCGGGTAGGCTAGTGCCTGATTAGTGAATCCCTGCTGAATGCGCTGTAACTCCGTGGTGGTTGTCTTCAGAAACTTAAGCCGAGCTGGTGTGTTGAAGAACAGCCGCTCGATCTTGATGCGTGTTCCTTGTGGGAATCCTACCTTGCCAATTTCATCCAGTTGTCCCCCCTGCATTAACAGTCGTGTCCCACTCTCCTGATCATCAGGACAAGTCAGCAACTCGAAGCGTGAGACTGCGGCAATTGAAGCTAAAGCTTCACCACGAAAGCCAAGTGTACCAATGCGGAACAAGTCTTCGTCTGAATAAATCTTACTCGTGGCGTGACGTTCCACAGCAAAGCGAGCATCAGTCTCATTCATTCCACAGCCGTTGTCGAGCACTTGAATCAGGTCTTTTCCTCCATTCTTGACGGTCACCTGAATCTGGGTAGCTCCAGCATCCAATGCATTTTCTACCAACTCCTTGACCACAGAAGCTGGCCGCTCAACCACT
>DPLM01000349.1 GCA_003541985.1 Deltaproteobacteria bacterium
GCTTTGATGTAGACCCGCAGTACATGAGGTTTCTGATGGTAGCCATCCGCAATAAAACTTGCAGAAAGATTTTCCTCAGCAAGTTGGCTCAATATCGGATTGTCAACTTTCGGTAATAGCTGGGCAACCCCATTGCCCAAATGTGTTGATAACGATGCCCCAGCATCCACTGCTTTTCGGATGTCTTCGTGCGAAGCGTTCGTATGACCGAGGGATACGCGGACTCCACTTTCAACACATTTGTCAATCAATTCAAGGACACCAGGCATCTCTGGAGCCACAGTCAGAAGCTTGATTCGACCTCCTGATGCAGCTTGCCAGCTAGCAAACTTTTCCCAAGATGGCTTTTGACCCATGAACTTAGAAGGGTGGCAACCTGCAAAACCTTGGGCTGGGTTGAGAAAAGGCCCTTCTAGGTGATATCCCTGCACCATCAACTGTGCAATGGGAGAGGACGCCCGTGCTCTCTCTAGTGCTTCAAAGTTTCGATATAGATCACCCTGGTCAGCAGTGATCAAGGTTGGAAGTACATTGGTCACCCCAGTTCTCAGGAGAGCCTGCATCGATCGATGAAATTCTTCGGGATTTAAATTGGGATTGTTGAAATCAATGCCAGCAAAACCATTGAGCTGTATATCACACAACCCAAGGGTTCGTATTCTCTCAAATGGATACGTATTATCGACAGTTTGAAGGGACTCTTTCAGAGCCCCTTGCGCGTCGATGTAAACTTTTTGGTCAGCTGAAAAGAGCATGTTTTATGTAAGATCAGATTGGCTCAGAAACCCCGGTCAATGCTAGCTCAGCTTGCCGATGACAGGCCACGAAGTGATTAGGTTGAACTTCTTCCAAGTCTGGTGCTTGTTGACGACACAAATCAGTAGCAAAGGCGCATCTGGGATGGAAATGGCAACCGCTAGGGGGGTCGGAAGGACTAGGCACATCCCCCTCCAAAGGTTGCATCTTTGAGCGAATTCTAGGATCTGCAACCGGTACAGCAGATAGCAAAGCTGCGGTATAAGGGTGCTTTGGAGCTAGGAAAAGCTCGTCCGTTGGAGACATTTCTACGATCCGGCCTACATACATCACGGCCACACGATCGCTAATATGACGGACGACACTCAAATCATGCGCAACGAACAGGTAAGTCAGCTTCAACTGCTCTTGTAAATCCAGCAATAAATTGAGTACCTGAGCTTGTACTGAAACATCCAAAGCAGAGACTGGCTCATCGGCTACAACCAGACGAGGATTTAGTGCCAGTGCGCGGGCAATAACGATTCTTTGTCGTTGACCTCCACTAAACGCATGCGGAAAACGACGCATATATTCTGGCCTTAGACCCACAAGACGAAGCAGATCAGCGACTCGGTCACTTCGTTCTTTGCGATTGGCGACACCGTTGACCAACAGCGGTTCACCTACGAGATCCAGTAAGTTCATTCGAGGGTTTAGAGAGGCAAATGGATCTTGAAAGATCATCTGCATCTCTCGACGTAGGGGTCTCAGTTGGTCAGTGGCTAGTTGTGTTACATCCACCAACTGTCCATCAGCTTGCCGATAACGGATTTCACCAGATGTTGGATTGATGGCATGCAGCAGACAGCGAGAAGTTGTTGTTTTTCCACAGCCACTTTCGCCTACAAGTCCCAGTGTCTCTCCTTGATTTAAATGAAATGTAACCCCATCAACGGATCGTACTTGGCCGACTACACTTTTAAAAAAACCTTTACGGATAGGAAAATATTTTTTTAGCTCCTTAACTTCTAACAAGCGCTCAGGAGGCATTGGTGTATTGGCTGTCAATTTTGATTGGGCCAGTTCAGCAGACATTGACCTCCTCTTCATGAAGGAAGCAACTCACTGATTGGTGCTCGTTGATCGCTTTGAGTACAGGTGCTTGATTGGAACACCTCTGTTGTGGGAGAGCTTCTTGACAGCGGGCTACAAAGGGACAGCCGGTACGCTTTTGAAAAGGGTGAGGAATTGATCCTGAAATCGTTGGAAGGCGGCTACGATTCTTGGTGTGGACGGTTGGGATAGACCTCAGTAGAGCCCGCGTATAGGGATGTTGAGGATTATGGAAAATTTGATCAACTGGGCCACTCTCCATCACCTTGCCTAGATACATCACCACCACATCATCAGCAAGTTGGGCAATCACTCCAAGGTCATGGGTGATGAAGATAATTGATGTCTGATGCTCCTGTTGTAGCTTACGCAGTAGGCTCAGAACTTGAGCTTGCGTGGTGACATCAATAGCGGTGGTGGGTTCATCAGCTATAAGGAGCAGAGGATTGCAGGTAAGGGCCATCCCGATCATTGCGCGTTGACGAAGTCCACCACTAAGTTCCCAGGAATAGCGGTCCATTGCGCTTTCTGGATTTGGAACTCCGACTTCTTTGAGACGTGTAACAGCAATCTTTTTTGCTTCATCATCACTGACTTGTTGATGGAGGTGAATCACCTCCATCAATTGATTGCCAATAGTATGTACCGGACTGAAGGCAGCCATAGGTTCTTGGGGAATCAGTGCAATTTCATTCCCTCGCAGGGCTCTAAGTTGGGCACTCTTAGCCGGCAAATGAACTAGATCAATCATCTCAGCAGAGGAATTACCCAGAATTTTTGACCGGAAGCGAATGGCACCATTTGCAATTCTGCCAGGTTTTTCGATCAAACGTAGGACTGACTTGATCGTAACACTTTTGCCGCAGCCACTTTCACCAACAATCCCTAAAACCTTCCCTGAATACACATCAAAGCTTACACCATCAACAGCTTTGACGATTCCCTCATCGAGCTCAAAAACAGTCTGTAGATCCCTAACTTCCAGCAAAGGCTGATTTGTCATTTGTATTCTCAACTGTAAGGGTCTGCAGCATCACGCAAGCCATCCCCCAGGATATTCAGCGCAAGAACGGTAAATATGACAGCCAAGCCAGGAAGCAGCAACCAAGGAGCCAGGGCAATCGACTGAAGATTCTGTGCTTCTTGTAAAAGTACACCCCAACTGATCGCAGGCGGACGCAAACCCAGGCCCAAGAAGCTCAAAAATGTTTCGTTAATGATCATTACTGGAATCGCTAGAGTACTGGTGGCAATGATGTGACTGGTGAAGGTAGGCAGCATGTGTCGGAAGATAATACGACTTTGGCTGCAACCTGAAAGTTTTGCGGCCATTACAAAGTCTTCTTCTCTCAATGACAAAAACCTACCTCGAACCTCACGGCCGAGTGTTGTCCAGCCCAACAGAGAGAGAATGATAGTGATGGCAAAGTACGTTTGTTCTACCGTCCAGTCTCTAGGCAAGGCAGCAGTCAAAGCCATCCAGATGGGAATAGGTGGCAGCGACTGGAGGATCTCGATCAACCTTTGAATGACTAAGTCGGGCCAGCCTCCGTAATATCCTGAGATTCCACCGAGCAGGATCCCAAGTAAAATACTTAGCCCAACTGCGACTAGCCCAATTGAAAGTGAGACTCTAGTTCCATGCATCAGTCGAGACCATTGATCACGGCCTAGACGATCGGTCCCAAGTAAGTGAAAGAAATTTCGAGCAGACGGTTTTTCAATACTAAAGAGATGCAGATCTGTTGTGAAAAGCCCAAAAACCTCATATTCATAACCACTTGTGAAAAAACGAAGTGGTAAAATTCTTTTCTCATCGACACCCCATTCCATCTTAAGCGTCGTCTTATTCCGTTTCCCTTTAAGCGGTTTAACATGGACTTGCAAACTTCCATCGTGGAAAAAAGATATTCCCTGGGGTGGCATGAAGGATTTACGAGCACTCGATTTGTTGGGATCTTGGATACTGAAGAAATCAGGAAACAAGGCAATCAGAATGATTACAAGCAACACAAATACACTTACTAGGGCTAACCGATGCTTCTTGAAACGCCACCAGACAAGCTTCCAATTAGGAGCTATGTCAAAGGCCTCATCCTTCATGTTTTCGTTGACTTCATTGCTCAAGGTAATTTGAGAAGTCATCTGTAGACTCTCGCAAAATAATTCATATGGGCATCCCAGCTTTGGCCCAATTGGCCTTTATTTCATCAGATTTTTCCCAGGTATTGGCTGGATAGGAACGCTGCCAATTTCGGTGATGCCCAGCATGATCTGGCGTAAGTGTCATGTAGGGATATGATTTTTCTTGATGCCCCTGAACCAGACCTTCCATCAACGATTTGGTTAACTCTGCTTCCATGCGGTTCCGAGTATCAGTAAAATCTGGATCAAGAAGTCGGTTGTTTTGTTCAAGGGGGTCGGCTTCCATATCAAATAAAGTACTGAGTCCATTCTTGTAACGTGATAATTTCCAACCCTCATCATACCACATCAGCCCAGCACCTGTGGCCCCTATGAGGTTTTTACGGGTATGCTGATATGGAGTTGTGGGAATTGCATGAGAGTCCTGTGCCATCATCTTTATTCCGGCATGACGAAGGATTGTTGCATAAAGATCTGTCAAAGAAACCAAGCTTTTAGATTGTCCAACCTGATAGGTTGTTCCTTTTGCAATCAGGGGTATACGAGAAGAGGATTCGTAGAATAAAGCCTTACCAACCATGTCGAAGTCACCGAGAAAATCACCATGATCTGATGTGAAGAAGATTAGTGTCTCACGCTCAGCATCCTGCCCTTCGATAGCGTTCAAAATTCGCCCAACTTGGTGATCAATCACCTGAACTAAACCTGCATAGTGCCGTCGAATTGTCTGTTTGGCTAATTCCGGAAACTCTCGAAAATCTGCTTGAGCTGATCCAGTGAGGTGGGCTTGAATAAAACCTATTTGAAAGGTCTGACTGTCGACCGTCCAGGGAATTGAGAAGGGAAACTCTTCCGCAGGACCCATGGAATTAAGAATTTCTAAAGGTGGATTGTAAGGATCATGTGGTCCTGGAAAAGCTACCCACAGAAAGTATGGTCTGTCCTGGGGACAATCCCTGATAAACTCCACACTCCGATCTCCAACCCAAACGTCTACTTGGTGTTCCAAAGGGATTGGGCTGACAGAAGCCATCCGGCCCACTCGGTAGCCTGGTTCTTCTGTGCCAGCAAGCTTTCGAAGACCTTGTGTTGCTAAATAATCGGCATAGTCATCCCTAACATGGATGTGGCGCTTGTCTTCAGCAATCCAGCGATGACTGAATCCTTCCTCTTGGTCCCAGGGGATGAAGTGCATCTTGCCGATGCCCTCAGTGTGGTAACCGTCTTCTAGAAGGGCCCTGGTAAAACTGAGAAGAC
>DPLM01000199.1:0-4440 GCA_003541985.1 Deltaproteobacteria bacterium
TCGGTGGACGCAGATCAGCTACGGCTTCCATCACCTGTTCCACCGAATAAGGCTGCTCTTGGGGAGGGAGGTTCTCTCCAAAAACAAAGGCCAATTCAGCTTCAACTACGGCCATCAGGTTATGCTGCAGATCAAGTGTCACCTGGTCAGGCAGCACCCGCTCCATTAGCACCCTTCCGGCTAGGGGGCTGTCGATTGCTAAGTGCTGCTGTCCCGCTTTGCTAGTCGCAGCAATCTTCCAGCCCGCAATCGGTTGTGAAGATTGCTTTGCAAAAGCCACTTGGATGGCGTGTCCTTCGGCTTCAGTCTTTGGTCGCTGGGCATCTGGTAGTTCTACGATGCGCTGTCCGCTATCTAGATGCTGCCAAAAGTGCTGGGCTGCCTGCTGTCGAGCTCCTGGGGTCATCATCAGGTCTCCTTGAAAGGTTGCGCTACACGAGGCCAGAGCGATCGGGTCAGTTTACGGTAGGGAGCCGTTACCGGATCACTGGGATAGCCGGTGGGCATAGCAACGTGCAGAATGTGTTGAGCCAGAGGAGCAAAGGCTGCGTAGAAGTGATTAGTCGACTTCACCAGCAGGACCTGCTTCTGGCGAGGATCCAGCGAGATGTTGGTGAAGATGTTGGGATCAAAGGTCTGGGTGCGGTTGCTGTTGATGATGATGTCTACTTCGGTGCCTACCAAGCGCACTACAGCCGTTTTTCCTAGCGTCACTCGACTCTCGACAAAGGACTGCCAGCCCGGGTCAGCTAAAGTCCGTACCTCGAAGAGGCCGTCAAAGGGTGGTCCGCTGCTCAGATGGGTCTTCCCGCCGATGCGCATCTCAAGGTGCGTACCGACTCCTGCTCCGTGAGCGAGTCGCACAGCCTGGGGATCCCAGATCGACGAGACTCCGAGCGAAGTCACTCCGGCTTTGATCAAGGCATGCAGAATCAGGGTATTGTCGCCCGAGGTGCCTCCTCCCGGGTTATCCCACATGTCAGCCAGTACGATTGGCCCTGCACCAGCAGCTGCTTGCTCCACCTGCACTAGGGCCTCTTCGAGAGTGTAGGTTCGCATCTTAGTCGTACCCCGCAGGGCAAAGATTTTTTCACCCAGTTCCCGGGCCAACTGATCTCCTTTTGAGGGAGCGTTATCGGTAATCACCAGCAGCTGCGTTCCCATCTCGGGCACATCTCCTGCCATAAAGCCGTGGATCAGTGAAACCGAGAGGATGCCATCCTGGCCTTCCAGGGCCTTCATCCCATCCACAAAGCTGCGCATCGGCTCCTGGGTGGTTGGGAAGATATCGATCATCCGGCAGTCATAGGTCGACATCACTGGCCGAACCTGGCCTCGAGTTGCTGCCAGGGCCAAATTTACAACCTGTTCGGCCCGGGCTTCGAAGTCAATGTGCGGGAATTCCTGGAAGGCTACTAGCAGATTAGCCTCGTGCACCCGCTTGGCTGTCAGGTGACTGTGCGGATCGAGTTCTGCAGCCACCACCACGTTTGGTCCAACTAGTTCACGAACACGCGCAAGCAGATCTCCCTCGCAGTCATCGGTCTCCCGAGCTACCATCGCCCCGTGAAGTCCAAGGATCACGCAATCTATCGGCAGGGCTGCCTGCAGCTGACCGAGGATTTCGTCTCGCAAGCCCTCATAGACATCCTGGCGCACGTAGCCACCCGGCTCTGCCCAGGCCGCTGTGCCTTCGATCAGAGTAAAGCCTTCCTCAGCCCGCCGCCGACGAAGCACTGGAAAGACCGCCGAGCAGATAGTTGGGGTCTCTGGATGTTCGCCTGGTCGCGCATAGAAAGCGGAGAGGAACGAGTCGTGATCCGTAGGGATCGGTGAGAAGGTATTGGTCTCAGTGGCCAGCGAAGCGGTGAAAACGCGCATGCAAGGTCTCCCCGTTGGCTTAGAGTGGCTTGTATGCGATGGCTTCGATCTCGACCTTAATGTCGATCATCAAGCGAGCTTCCGCCGTTGTCCGAGCTGGTGGATCCTTGGGGAAGTAGCCTGCATAGACCGCGTTGAAACCACCGAAGTCCCGGGCATCCTGCACATAGACATGCGTCTTGATTACGTCTTCCATAGTGCAACCTGCGAGGGCCAGCACAGACTTGATGTTCTCTAGCACTTGCTTGGTCTGCTCGGCGATGCCTCCGTTAACCACCTTACCATCGGCACCCACTGGAACTTGTCCAGAAACATAAACAAAATCTCCTGCACGAACAGCAGGGGAGAGGGGAACGTGAGACGTGCCAAAACATTGCTTAGTCATCAAAAACTCCATAGATCGTTTAGAGGTAGTGTTGACGAACCCAAATCATAGTGACTAATGCCAACCAGATTGGATTCATTGAGGTTCGCCGAATCTAGGACAGGACGGCAGTCAGGTCAAGTGGAAGTAGATCTCTGACACTGTTCGAAAAAGGATTTACGTACCCCCCACAGCATCCTTAAGAAATTGAAAATATTTGTTATCTAATCATTCTGGCAAACAAACAAAGCGTGGTTTTTTACAAAAACAACCTTGACAATCCATACAAATAACGTCAATCAGATCAAGTTTTTGGATTAGATTGATCTTCCTGAACCACTAACGAGTTAACTCATGAGAAAAGAGAAAGAATTGATCTATCAGCAGCAACTTCGCCAGGATTTACTGAATCGAAAGATAGACCGTCGTGAATTCATTTCCAAGACACTAACCGCCGGACTAGGACTGGCAGGTGTTGGCGTGATCTCCAATTTTGGCAACTTTGCCCACGCACAGCGCCCCCTCACCCCCACTTTCTATCAGTGGATTGAGGATCTTCATCCTGGAATTCCAAAGGTTAATTCCCGCTTCCCCGACGTCAACTACCAGATTGCTCCTGTCGAGGGCTTTGGGATTGAGCGTTTTGTAGCTGAAGCTAAGAAGAAAGACAGTACGTGGGACGTCTATGTAGGGCAGACCCCATTTGTAGAAATGACAGCAATGATTGAGGCGGATGTGATTGAACCTTGGGACAATTATATCCCGAAGGATGTGATTGATGACATCATCCCCTCGATTCGTGAGGAGTGTACAATCAACGGCAAGATGTATGGCTGGCCCTTCCTTCTAGATGTGATTGGAACTGGCTGGCATGCAGGAATTGTTAAAGAAGCTGGACTACCTGACGGTGCACCGGCAACCTGGCAGGACTATCTCTCCAGAGCAGATCAGGTTATTGAGAGTGGTGCAGCTCCGTTTGGCGCTACTTTTGACGCAAATGGTTGGCGCTCTCTAGCTCCTTTCACACACAGTTTGACAAGTGATGTTTACACCTCTGAGGGTCTCTTTGACTTTACTGGAGATGCGGCTATTGAAGCGCTAATGCTGATGAAAAACATCATGAGCAAATCCCATCCGGACATTATGCTAGCAGGCACAAGTGATGGGGGAGTGAACGGAACTCCTGATGAGGTTGCTTTTGCTGCCCAGCGAGTTGGATACTACAATAAGTATTTCAACGCTCCATTGAGGATGGCACAGTACTGGGACAACCCAAGCGACCTAAGAATGGGGCCACTGCCAAAATTCGCTGGTGGGGAGGGCTCCACGGTCTTCTGGACCACTGGAGCTGCCCTCTTTAAGCATGGTCAGAATAAGGAAAAAGCTGCAGAATACGTCAAGGCACTGACCTACGACCAACAAATCTGGAAGGATTCAATTGCTGGAACAGAAACTGCGCACCCAGGACAGCTACCGCCCTACAAGTCTCTCTATGCTGGTTGGAAATCAAGCAGACCAGATTGGCTACCAGACTTTGTAGACCTCGTCCGCGGACAGTTGGACCAAGCCAAGGCGATCACCAATCACCTATTTGGTCTTCAGCAGTTTCAAATTGGCAAACCAATTTGGGAATCTTACCTCAAGGGTGAGGAGAAGAATCCAAAAGTGGCCATGCAGAACGTGGTCGATGCAGTTCAAGCTGAGATGAAGCGGGGCTAAGCCTGCGCCAAACCGCTTGCCCAGAGGATGTTTTGAGGCATCCTCTAGGCAACACTGCTCTGGTTGCCAACACGGGGGGATACAGCGAAAGTGACTACCGGGAATCTTGCCATCAATGGCTCCACACGAAAATCTTGGCTTTTTGAGCACAACAACTGGGCTTTTCTGTTACCCACTGTCCTCTTCTTCGTGTGGTACCAGGTCTACCCAATTGTCCGGGTTGTTTGGATCAGCTTTACTGACTACAAGTACTTGACAAACGACCCGGCCAATTGGGTTGGCTTCGACAACTATGTTGAAGCGCTGAGCGACCCACTGATGTGGGACAGTCTCGGACGAGCTGCATATTTCACCTCGATGTTCTTACCAGGAACCATCATCGTCCCCCTCCTGCTTGCAGTTCTGATTCATGGGGTTCAGAACCAGCGACTGGCCACAATCTACCGAGTTATTCTGCTGATTCCGGCGGTAATTCC
>DPLM01000199.1:4735-10235 GCA_003541985.1 Deltaproteobacteria bacterium
CACAATCTACCGGGTTATTCTGCTGATTCCGGCGGTGATTCCGAGCACACTGGTCTTTGTGCTCTGGAAGTGGATGTACAACTACCAGATTGGGCCTATCAACCATTTCCTGATTGAAGTAACTGGCTGGTTTACCTACCGCAACGCCCCACAGTGGTTGGGAGGAACTGACCTGACACTACCCTCAGTGGCGATCATGGAAGTCTGGTGGGGTCTGGGCTATCACAGTGTCTTTTTTCTTGCAGGGCTTGCTGCTATTCCTAAGGACCTACCAGAGGCAGCTCGAATTGACGGCGCCAATGAATGGCAGGTCTTCTGGCACATCATACTGCCACGCCTGCAACCAATCATGCTGATATTGGTGATCCTGCGCTTTGGTACTTCGATGGGAGTAATTGACGAATACTTGATTTTTGGAGGCTTCAACCGTGAATCACCAACATACACCTGGACGATCTTCATGTACGACCAAGCTTTCAAAACTGGGCTCTGGCGACAGGGACTCGCTGCGGCCATCGGGATGGTTGGCTCACTTGTGATGATGGTCTTCGTCACTTGGCTGATTTACATATTCCGTTCACGTGATTGATGCTGGCACAACAACCAGACCTCCGGGCAACTCATGAAAAAAGGCTTTCCCCTCACCAATATTATCCGGCACTCGTTGATCGTGTTTTTTATGTTGACGATCCTGCTACCACTGGCTTGGGTGCTGCTGCTGTCGATCAAGTCCATGCCGGATTCGATGCGTGGAAATCTATGGCCTCGTAAGTTTGATTTCAACCACTATGCCTACGTTTTTGAAAAGATTGACACTCTCCCACAAAACCTGTTCAACAGCATTTATGTGACCTCGGCAACAGTGCTAATCACCTGTATCTGTGCCGTTCTCGCCGGTTATGCAATTGTCCACCTGAAGCCTAAGGGTAGCCTTTTTCTGGTAACAGTTCTGGTCCTCTCGCTGTATTTTCCAACTCGGGTGGTTTCAATCATTTCTGTCTATGAAATTCAGGATTATTTAAGCCTCATCAATAGCACCAACGGACTGATTCTGCCTTACATCACTCTGAATCTAGCGGTGAGCGTGCTGATCATGCGCAGCATCTTTCAGCTAATTCCTGCAGAGTTAATTGATTCAGCCAGAATGGATGGAGCCGGCCCCTGGAGAACTCTCTGGTTGATTGGGATCCCACTGGCTAAGAACGGGCTGGTCGTGATCATCATCGTCAACTTTGTGACTGCTTGGGGAGAGTACCTGCTCGCTGCAACACTGACCAATGATCAGGAAGTTCGTACTATGCCGGTAGTGCTAGCCTCGGCCCAAGGAGGGATGGGGCAATGGGCTTGGCCACGAATTGCTGCGGTCTATGTGATCGTTGTCCTTCCTGGGATCATTGCCTTTGCTATGGCCCAGAAACTCTTTTTCAAGGGTCTGATGGAAGGAGCCCTGAAAACCTGAACAAATCTTGAGGGATTCTGTATGACGATGCCTCCCGTCCGAATTGGTGTCCTAGGTGCTGGGTACTTCGGGACGCTTCATGCGCTCACCGTCAACAGTCTGAGTGAAGCGCAACTTTGCGCGATCGTTGAATCTTCTACTTACGCGCTCTCCCAACTCCCTGCGTCTCTCCAAGAAATTCCCCAATTTTCTGACCTGATCTCTGCACTCGACAGTACATCTGTAGACGCTTGGATTGTTGCATCCTCAACCGCTTCGCACGTTTGTCTTGCCCAGCAATTGCTGCAAGCCGATGTTTTTGTTTTGCTGGAAAAACCTATTGCCCCCAGCCTTGCCGAAGCAGAGGCCTTACAAGCCTTGAATGCTTCACGACTTAGGAAGTTGATGCTGGGGCACATCCTGCTCTTCAACAGTGAGTTCCGGGAGCTTCAGTACCAGTGCCAGCAACGTGGTGGTTTTGACTATGCATCGTGTTATCGGATGCGGCCCACCTCCAATGCCTCTCACTATCCCAATGAAAATCCCTACTTCCTGACGATGGTGCACGATCTTTACTGTGTGCAATCGTTAGTAAATGCGGAGGAACCCCAAAAATTTCAGGGCCAGCAGCATCGAAATTCAGCTGGGTTTATGGACCTTGCACTTGCCCAACTCAGTTGGAGTAGTGGTCGAATTGCTACCTTTGCAGCTGGATTTCTGACTCCTGATTCCATGTCACATGAGGGCTTTGATCGAATGGAAATCTATGGAACCGGCTGGATGGGGCGAATTTCTCCAAATCCTCGTCCCTTTGAAATTTGGGATCAGGGTTACCATCCACCGATGACCTTAGAAATGCAGACACGTTCACAACCCTTCACTGGAATGTTGACCGAAGAGTTGCGTTGTTTCTGCCGTGTGGTTAGGGGTGAGGAAGAAATTCCTAAGGGCGCACGATATGCAGATGGACTTCAGGTAATGCGCTGGATTGATCTGTTGGTGCATAGAATTGAACCCTAGACAACGAAACTGCTGCTTGTATTCAAAAAATTGTCACAGAAAAGCCACTCAAGATATTTTTAGAGAATATCCTCTGACCAAAACCCACCATCAGAACTACATTCTGCTCAAAGTTCTAAGATGAGCGAGAGGGAATCAACAGCAAGCAAAGTTGCCGCTGACCTGCTTGAACAACTCAACAACAAGGTGAGGTCCGAACTTGTTAGTCACATTGATGAATACTTTCAAAGAACCGATTTTCAAAAGAGCCTAGCTTTCCAAAATATTCCTGAATCCAATCATCTAGAGGGACGCCGCCAAAACTCAGGAAATAGACAAGTAATTGAGACTCTGGAGACACAACCTTGTCAAGTTATTGATGATGAAAAAACCGAAAAGCCTCCCTCTCTACAATCAGAAAGTGTAGGGGTAGAAGACCAGAAATCAAATATTGAACAAGAGTTGACACAAGCTGTCACATCACAAGATGAAAGGCACGAAGATCCCTCGCTTGAAAATGTAGATTCCACCGAAGAGAATCTCTCTTCTTTGAATGAAAATTCGTCAGGAAATGTAGGGGTAAAAGACCAGAAATCAAATATTGAACAAGAAACACTGCAAGGAACTCCTGCTGATGGTAATAACTTCGAGAATTCTCTGCAGGAAAACATCGACCCTCCCGGTATTATTGATATAAATCTGTCTTCTCAAGAAAAAGAATCTCCATCACCCAATGTGAATGTAGACTTTCTGATGGAAATGCCTCTCAGGGTGACTTTCGAGGTTGGACGAACCAGAATGGATATTAAGGATCTGATTTCTCTTGGGCAAGGATCTGTTGTTGAACTCCACCGTTTCGTCGGCGAAGATCTTGATATCTTTGTGAACGGTAAGTTAGTAGCCCGTGGTGAATTGGTCGTTAGTAAAGAAAATTTTGGGGCTAAAATTTCTGAAATCATATCTCCACAAGATCGAGTAAAACGAATGGGCGGGTTAGCTCAATTTTAAAGAATTGAGCTAAATCACGTCACAACCGGGGCCTTTTGAACTTTTCGAGACCAATACTGCAATCAACAATGGCTTTGGAGGTAGAAACACGTAAGCAACCCTTCAATGGAATATTAAAGAAGTAGTGCGTTGCTGCTATCGTGTCGTGCATAGGGAGAAATTTGTCACCAGTAGTACATGCTTCCAACACGGACTTCAGGTGCTAGGTTTAATTGATCTAACAGTGCTGGCTAGTCAAAACAATTGAAATTAGTGCTTCAAGGCAACTCAATGCATATTTCACTCAGACACTGTGGAACTGAATACGATTTACTAGAGCTGGCATTTGGCCATGGAACCCCGAAGAAAGCCTTTTTGACCGCGCTAGTTATTGGCACTATTTTGACAACAATCAATCATGGTGACAACATCCTCTTGCATGGTGAGTGGCCACTATTTTGGAAAATCATCTTAACCTACTGCACTCCTTATTGTGTGACTACCTGGGGAGCGATTACTGGCAAACTTAGTAGAAGAAAAAATTCTACAGCCAAACGGCCTGATGAAGAGGTTTCTGCAAAGTAGAAAAACCATGAACTTAGAAGAATTATTTAACCAAAACAATATTATCGAGCTGAGTTTCTTCAACTTCAGAAACGCGATCACAGCTGCTTATTTTGCCAACAGGGATTTGGAAATCCGGCGAGTAAATAAAAACTTCAAAAAATTCTTTCCCATCCTGGGCAATGTCTCGAATGCTTACTTCCCTGATGTGTTGGAACAACTCGGATTGCCTAGCAGGCAAATTGATGAGTTCGTAACAGGACTAAATGAAAATGGCTCTATTCTGATTCCCCAAATTGAAATTGAGATCGAAGGAGAAACCCGGGTTTATTCGTTACTATCTGCACAGACACACGATGTGAGTTTTTCCTACTTGAATGGAGTGCAAGGTCAGTTTGTAGACCGCACAATCGAGATGCAACTTCGCAAAGAGAAAGAAGACTTGCTCGAACAAAGAATGCGAGATCAAGGCGTTATTGAGGAAAAAAGTAAACAGTTGGAGATGCTGGCAAATCGACTTGCAAAATACCTGTCCCCACAAATTTATGAGAGTATTTTTTCAAACACACACAGCGACTTAGGAACACATCAACGCAAAAATCTGACAGTCTTCTTTTCTGATATTGCTCGCTTTACAGATCTGTCTGACACACTAGAACCAGAAAAATTAGCCCGAATCATTAACAACTATCTCTCGGAAATGACCACCATTGCTATAGAGTGTGGAGGTACAATTGACAAGTTCATCGGAGACGCTGTAATGGTGTTTTTTGGTGATCCAAATTCTGATGGGGAAACTGAAGATGCAATGAAATGTGTAGAAATGGCTGTGCGAATGCGGCAGCGTGTGAATGAATTGAGTAAGTATTGGAATCGACTGGGAGCCCCTGAAGGATTAAATGTTAGGATGGGAATTGCGACAGGTTATTGCACAGTCGGGAACTTTGGGTCAGACCAACGATTGGATTACACTGCCCTAGGGAGCCCTGTCAACCTAGCAGCTCGTCTTCAGAGCATTGCACCAAATAACGAGATCTTGGTTTCAGAGCCCACGATGCGTTTGGTTGATGGAGATGTTGAGTTTTTACCTTTCGATGAAATTACCCCGAAAGGCTTCAGTCGACCAATCAAAGTCTACCAAGTCCAAGATTTTCACTCTGAAGCACATCGGAACCGTCGCCAGCGCCTCTCTCATCAGGGTCAGAATATCGAAGTAAACGTACTAAACTCCTCCGACATCAGGGCAGTGATTCTGGAATTGCGACAGTTGCAGGAGGAATATGAAAGCAAGTTGGAGGATGGGCCTTCTGCTGAAAAATTCTTAGTGGAGAGGTAGGCAAGGCTCAATTGACATGAGCGGCTTTATTATTTTCTTTTTCCAAGATGCAAACTTTTTAGATAATGATTAAGGTAGCTGAGCTACGAAAAATCATAATTTTAGTAATCTGAATTTTTTCGATATGTAGAAAGCTCCAAGGCAAGTTGCTTCAGGATTTCCAAAGCTTCTGGATC
>DPLM01000133.1:0-8356 GCA_003541985.1 Deltaproteobacteria bacterium
GATGGGATAGCTCAGACTAAGCACTCCCGCCGATGGGGAGTGCAAGAAACCTATGCAAAAAGGATTCGGACTGCAAGAAAAAAATCTGACTTATTCAGATTTTTTTTATTTCTACAACTCATCTAACTCGATTTCACTCTCTGTTTCAGGATTTAAAGTTACTGCAGATGGCATTTTTCAATAGCTAACAGATGGATTTGCAACAAGAACAACAGCAATGGTGGATTCGCTGGCAAGAGGGACGCATCGGCTTTCATCTTCCAGAAGTCAATCCTCTGCTTATTCGCCATGTACATTCCTTGGCAACTGACACTCACCCCAATGAGAGATCCTGTATCCTTGTCCCCCTCTGCGGAAAATCAAAGGACTTGATCTGGCTTCAAAGTCACTTTCACAAGGTCATCGGAGTGGAGTTGGTTCCTCAGGCCGTCGAGGCTTTTTTTGAAGAAAACCAAATCACTCCGACTTACTCTCTGAGAGATTCCTTCGCAACTTATCTACACGGCAATCTAGCATTGCTACAGGGCGATATCTTCCAAATGAGTTCCAAATATCTGGAGGATCACCCTATCCAGGCAATCTTTGATCGGGCTTCCCTGATTGCCCTACCCGATAAATTACGGAAAAATTATGTAGCGTTACTCCGCAGTCTAGGTTCTTCCAACACGAAGCTATTATTGGTAACGCTTGCTTATGAAGAAGGTACGATCAGCGGCCCACCACACTCGATTCCAGAAAATAAAATCTTCGAGTTGTTTGCCTTCGCTACCAACATCGAACAGCTGGAAAAACAAGATATTCTACCCGAATCTCCCAACTTCCAGAAAGCTGGGCTCCGTTGGGCCTACGAAGCTGTTTACCTGATTACCTTCCCATGAAAATTCTTGCAGTTATACCGGCTCGCTATGAGTCTTCAAGATTCCCTGGCAAACCATTGGTTGACCTGCATGGCAAACCAATGATTCAGCATGTATACGAACGAGTTCAACAAGTTCCCTCAGTGGGGCATGTCCTCGTAGCCACCGATGATGAACGTATCATCAACGCTGTCCAAGCTTTTGGTGGTCAAGCCTGTATGACTTCGCCCAATCACCCGACTGGGACAGATCGAATTGTGGAGGTGATCCAGAGTCAGCCTTGTGAGTGGGTACTTAATGTGCAGGGGGATGAACCAACCATCGCACCTAGTGTTTTAGAAACACTCGTTCAGCGAACACTTGCAGATGGTAGCTGTCCCATGGCAACTCTCGTTTTTTGTAGTGATGATCCCAACACCTGGCAAGATCCACATGTCGTCAAGGCCATACTAGCACAAAATCAACGAGCTCTCTATTTCTCACGATCACCCGTACCCCATGCCCGAGATCAGGTGTTTCGTGGTTGCTGGAAGCACTTTGGGGTCTACCTCTACCGCCGCGACTTCCTGCTGGAATTTGCCAACTGGCCCACAACCCCTCTCGAACAGCAAGAGCAGCTAGAACAATTGCGGGTTCTGGAAAATGGATATTCGATCCTTTGCGTAGAATCTCCCGTGGATAGCATTGGAGTAGATGTGCCAGAGGACCTTGCACATGTCGCTCAACTGATCACAACAGGAATGATCCAAGATTGATTCTTACCAATTTAGATAATTTAAATTTTTTTTATTAAGAAAGCCAGTTGCATTTCACTACTTCAATCTCCTATTATGTAACTTATTACTATAAGTTACAGTTTTATCAGATCATTAAATCTTTCTGATTTTTCAATAGAAATGAAGATTTTTTATCGTACTAATACACTCGAAAAATATATTTTATAAGTTACAGCTACATTCTTGACAAGAACATATCTCTACTGAAATTGACTGGATTCTTCCTCCTAACTACGGTTTGTTTTTCTATTTGAAGACAAACCAAATCCTCATATTCATTTTTCAAATTTATCGAGAGACGTTCTATGGCACAATTAGATGCGATCTTAAGCCAAGGGGGCCAACCTGTCGAAGAGTTGCTCAAATTCTCAAATCCCCGATTTGGCAAAGAGCGCCTGCATCTACCCGGTCCTGATTGGACAAACAGGATTTGGCAACAAAGTGATCGCAATCCACAGGTTCTGCGATCTCTGGGTCAACTATACGGTACTGGACGTCTAGCAAATACGGGCTATCTCTCAATTCTACCCGTGGATCAAGGAATCGAACATTCGGCGGGTGCTTCTTTTGCCGTCAATCCGATCTACTTCGACCCTGAAAACATTATAAAATTAGCGATTGAAGCCAACTGTAACGCTGTTGCTTCCACTCTTGGTGTGCTTGGGATTGTTTCTCGCGAATACGCCCATCGCATTCCATTTCTGGTTAAACTCAACCACAACGAATTACTGAGCTATCCCAACCAACACGATCAGACGCTCTATGGCAGTGTGAAGCAGGCATGGAATATGGGCGCTGCGGCGATTGGGGCAACTGTCTACTTTGGTAGTCCAGATTCACGTCGACAACTCTGGGAAGTGTCGCAGATGTTTGCAGCAGCTCATGAACTTGGTATGGCAACTGTGCTTTGGTGCTACGTACGCAACTCCGGCTTCTCCAAGGATGGAGTGAACTACGAAACAGCAGACGACTTGAGTTCCCAGGCCAATCATCTTGGTGTCACGATAGAAGCAGACATCATTAAGCAGAAACTCCCTGAAATTTCCAACGGCTACGGTGCCGTCAAGTTTGGCAAGACCGATAAGAAAGTTTATGACTCACTGACTTCTGCACACCCCATCGACATGACCCGCTACCAAGTACTCAATTGCTACGCCGGTCGGGCCTCCCTGATCAATTCGGGTGGAGACAGCAAGGGCAGCAGTGATCTGGGCGAAGCACTCTACACTGCTGTCGTCAACAAACGTGCTGGAGGCTCTGGCTTGATCCTAGGGCGCAAGGCTTTCAAACGAGAAATAGATGAGGGTGTTGCCTTACTGCAATCCGTGCAGGATGTGTATCTTTGTGATCAAATCACCATTGCCTAATCTTGCCTTGGGGCAAGCTAGTCTGCCCCACTTCATCTGCTCCCCGGCAACCTAATGCCTGAATTACCTGAAGTCGAAACCGTTGTTCGTGGTCTACGTAGCTTGATCACTGGCCAAACGATCCAGCGGGTAGAAGTCTATCGTGAAAAAACAGTTCCAGGTTCCACTCCCCAAGCCTTTGCTGCTGCTGTTCAGGGACGCACTATTAAAAGCGTGACACGCAGAGCCAAGTACCTATTGTTTCAGCTTCAGCCCGAATCCTTACTACTGGGTCACCTACGAATGACAGGAAAATTCGTAGTCACAGATCCTCCTTCGGAGCCTGCCCCTCATGACCGAGCTTGGTTCTGGTTGGGTAATAGTCAGGTTTTGATATTTACCGACATGCGCAACTTTGGGACCTTAGAGCTCTTTCCCTCAGCAACTGAAATTCCCAAGCTGCAAGTACTAGGACCAGAACCTCTTACAGAAGACTTCAATACTCGTTACCTATATCCTCGATTGAAAGCCAGTTCAAAAGAGATCAAACCGTTCCTAATGGATCAGCGACTGGTTGCAGGAATTGGCAATATCTACGCTTCTGAAATCCTATTCGCCTCTGGCGTGCTCCCTCAACGCAATTCACATTCTCTGAAAAAGAAGGAAGTCCAGGCTGTCGTAGAAAATACTCGTCGGATTCTGCTGTCCGCTATCAAATATAGCGGCACCTCGGTTTCTGATTTTCGGCAGGTGGATGAAAAGACCGGAGAGTTTCAGAATTTTCTGCAGGTCTACGATAAAGAGTCTCAGCCCTGTCCACGCTGTGCAGTTCCCTTACAACGCATTGTGCAGCAGCAGCGCAGTACTTTCTTCTGCATCGGATGCCAAAAATGAATTTCCCCTTCTTACGCTGTCTTGGAATTCTAATGCTTCTAGTGTTGACAGCTCTGCCAGCCCTGGCGCAGGTCAGTCTGAAAACTAAGCAATACCTGTTACTCAGTGGTCCCGAAAATACAGCCTCTCACCAATTTGCAAATGATCTGGCAAAAATTTGGAGTATGCCAGGTGTCAGCTTTGGAAGCGATCTTCAGCCTGTTTCCGCTATGGACGGAGCCATTCGACTGGAGCAGATGAGAAATCAGCGAGGGCATCTAGCGATCATCAATGGGCAGGAGGCTTGGCAGTTGCTCCCAGAATATCCTCAAGTTAAAGTAGTGAGCGTACTCTGGCCAAACGTGCTGTATCTGATCAGTCGCTTGCAGCCACCTCAAATCGTACCATTGACAGCTGCACGCACTGTACGAGCCCCGTTACAGGCCTTGGAAGTTATTAGAGCTTGGGACGATCAATCACCCGTTTTGCTGCTGCAGGAGACAAACTGGTTCCGCCAGGAAGAAACCATTGAGGCTCTTGAAGGGTTCAAAGAAGATGTTTTTCTCAGTTGGGGTAGCTACCCCCTACAGGAAATTCGAGCCTTGCTGAACTTCCCCGGATATTACCTGACAGAAGCCCAAGACACTCTGCAGAAAGTTTGGACACAGCAACTTCCTTGGACGCGTTCTTACACGCTCCCCGCAGAAACCTATACAGGACAACCAGCCTTGCAGTTGCTGGCAGAGTTCCCGGTACTGGTTGTTCACGAGACTGTTCCTGACAGCTTGGTGAATAACCTGTTACGCAGCTTGTTTGGTCATGCTGAATCTTCTAATCCACGCTTTTTGTTTCGAAATCTCTCTACCCAACACAATCTGCTGTTTCAGCAAAAGCTCCCATATCATTCGGTAGCTCGTAGTTTCTATCGTTTCCCCTGACCATGTCTGAGCCCCGTTTTCGACACCTCCCCGTGTTGTTAGCAGAAGTGCTAGGGTCTACGCCCGCAAATAGCAAAAATCTACTCGATTGCACCCTCGGTGGGGCTGGTCACTCACGTGCTTTGCTAGGGAAATTCCCAAAAGCGAACTTATATGGGATTGATCGTGACCCTACGGCCCTGGCTGCCTCACGCCACCGACTAGCTGAATATCCTGGAGTCACGGCAATTGAGCAGGCCAGTTTTCTAGAATTACCATACTGGGCTGAGAAGTGGCGCAAGCCCTTCGATTTCATCCTTGCAGATCTTGGGATGTCCTCAGAGCAATTGGCAACTCCAGAGCGTGGTTTTTCCTTTTTGCAGGAAGGACCTCTCGACATGCGAATGGATCCATTCAGACAGGTGGAAACTGCCACACAGATCCTCCAGCAGCGGAGTGAATTTGAGATCCGCAGACTGCTGCAAACCTACGGAGAAGAGCGCTTTGCTCCACAAATTGCTCGTGCCATTGTACAACATCGTGCCAATGCTCCACTTGTTACAACCAGTGAACTGGCCGAACTAGTGGAACGTGTAATTCCCAGAAAATTCCAAAAGCCTAACTTCCACCCAGCTACCCAAACCTTTCAGGCACTGCGAATGGAAGTAAATCGGGAACCCGAAGAAATCAACGCCTTGCTCGACTTTGCTATTAAAAATCTACAGCCTGGGGGGCGCTTGGCGATCATCTCCTTCCACTCCTTGGAGGATCGACCCGTTAAGCAGAGATTTCGGGAATGGGAACGACCCTGCCGCTGTCCATCAGACCTGCCACGCTGTGTTTGTGGTCTACAAGCTCTTGGGGTCTCTC
The DNA here is from genome assembly GCA_003541985.1 of Deltaproteobacteria bacterium. GTDB lineage: Bacteria > SAR324 > SAR324 > SAR324 > NAC60-12 > JCVI-SCAAA005. Next base: position 5,640 of record DPLM01000133.1, read on the forward strand.
TGCAGCGTAAGCCAATTGTTGCAGGTGCCGAGGAAATAGAGAAAAATCCTCGGAGTCGTAGCGCTCGTCTGCGTATTTTCGAACGCAACGCTACCTGCTTTCCAGGTTCTGATAAGGAGTATAGGAACTGAAATGGTAAAGAAGGAGCGACTGGATGTGATCATTAATGACATGAAACGGAACCCACACCACTGGCGACTGGATCAGTTTCGTGTGATGCATCGTAACGGCATGAAGATCTGGATTGGCAATGGCTTCTTTGGCTACCACGTGGAGCAGCCCAATTATTATGAACCCACCCTGCGTGAAAAGTGGCAGTTGCACAAAGCCCTCCGTCGATTGCGTACCTACATTGCCGATTACATCGCTGACAAACGAACTCCCCCCAAGCCTCCTACCACTTCATAGCAGCTCATCCACCAAGCCCGTCTCATTCTGGAAAACGCATGGCGCCTCTAGCTGAACCCTTGACCTTGAAGAACTTCACGATACGCAATCAGGCCTTGATTTCTCACACGTGTTAGTTCTACAGAGGAAGGCATTGCCAATGATTGGCATTTTGTTCATATCTTGATCTGCACGCTGAGAGGGATGGGTCTTGTCTTCACTAAAGAAACATTCATCTAAAAACTCAGACACCCAGTGGATTGGGGGTGATCACACCAAGTTCTGTTGAAATCTCAATTAACTGATCGCAAATCGACTGTCCGAGTTCAATACCATTCATCCTAGCAGCCCTGCGTTTTGTACGCTCTGGGTCACCAGGCATAAGTACAGGCTGATCCTGGTGGCGTGGTGCTGAATTTCTGATCGAAGTGACAAAATCTTCAATCTCTTTTCGCATTCCGTTGCCGTAGTCAAACTTTGAAGGATCGAAAACAATCGAGAGCATTCCGTTGCAGAAAGGTCTTTCATACGCATTAGTGCCCGAACCAGTCAGGGCTCCTGCCAACAACTCGCAGGCAAGTCCAAGCCCCGATCCTTTGTGTTCACCAAACGTCTGAATAGCTCCTACTCCTTCCCTTGGGTTGGGCACCCCAGAAGTGGTAGTTTCGCCGTAAATCGTCACTGGATAGTCGGAATCAGCCCCCGTTTCATCGACCATTGCATCCGGCGGAAGTGGTGTTCCAGTCTTTAGACTGACCAGGATCTTGCCCTCAGCGACACGACTTGTCGCAAAATCGAGAATGAAATGATCCGACTCCCCAGAGTCAAGAAAACGGGGAACTCCGATTGCAATCGGGGCAGTTGAAAGTCGTCCCTCGCGTCCTCCGAATGGAGCAACGATTCGTGAGCCTGCGACATTGACGAAGTGCAGAGAAATCAACCCTTGATCTGCCAGTAACTCCGCCCAACCACCGATACGGCCCAAATGGCCTGCGTGGCGTAGACCAATCAGTGCAAGCCCCTCTGATTGAACGATCTCACAGGCTTCGCGGACCACGTGATGTCCGAGCACCTGACCAAAGCTGTATTGCCCATCAAAGAGGCGCAAGGAACCAGAAGACATCAAGGTTGTATAAGTGCAAACTGTCCGTACTTTCTGCTGCTGAATATAGTCCATGTACCGAGGTACTCGAACAATTCCATGGCTTGGATGCCCAGAGGCATCGGCATCCACCAAATGAATTGCAATCAACTGGGCTTCATCCGTAGGACACCCTGCCGCGGTAAAAAGTTGGGATAACCAGTCCTCTAAAATCGTCTGGTGAGCCAGCATAGCTGAGTTTCTTTCTGCTATGTAATCAAAATCGTAAAAATTCGGGATTCACGGAAATACGATCTTAGAACAAGAATGCTTTGACCAAATATAAACCGCAGATTATACAGCAAGAATTCTTGAACGGAACCCTCTTATCTGATGAATCAGTGCCCCAAGAACAACCAGAGCACTACTCAATAGCAGAAAGGGGGTGAGCGGTTCGTTCAGCAGTAACCATGACAGGATACAGCTTAGTGGAATAGTGAGGATAACCATCCGGCTGGCTACGCGCACAGGGAGTTGACGTAGAGCCCGATTGTAGGGCAGAAACAGCAGCGAGATAGAACTCATCAGGTGGACAATCAAGACCCAATCATAAGTTGAATGCATGGTAGGAAACAGAAAAATTTCTTGGTCGAACCATCACCAGTGATTTGGGTCTCTATGAGATCACTCAGGACCCAGCTGATCGCTGGAAATATCGCACGTCTAGCTTACGAAACGTTGTTCTGACTTCGCCCTACGTGCACAACGGTGCTTTGCAGGGCTTAGCTGCAGTGATTAATTTCTACGATCTCTATGGCATTGCCAACCGAAAGCAGCCTCCACTGATACGCCCGCTCTGGTTGACTCTAGCAGAAAAACAAAAAATGCTCTCTTTTCTGCAGACGTTGAATAGCGCTGATGTAGATAAATTAGTAGACGATGTGATGAATGCTTCGACTAGAGATCATCAAGTTGCCTGCTCAGCAAAAATTTCTGCTAGTCAACGCTAATTCCATATCTAAATAGCTCTACGAACTAGTCATTTTGAATTCTCCAGAATGGAAAATATTGCAATGCTTGACAAAAGCTATCATTTGGTTGATTAGATTAATGTTTTAATGTCTAATTTTTGCCGTACTAGCGGTAAAAAAACATAGTTAAGACTCAAAGACGGACGGTTCCATAGCAAGATCTCTTGAAAGTGTTCTGCGTTATGACCGCTGGATAGTTGTAGCGCTCTTAACCGCAA
>DPLM01000133.1:8764-8977 GCA_003541985.1 Deltaproteobacteria bacterium
GATCGATCTTGCTACTGGAGGTGGTATGCGAATGCCCGCTGAGATGCCCTCATGGACATCTGCGTACGTGACAATTATGTTTTTCATGTGATGGATCATGATGATCACCATGATGCTGCCAGGTGCTAGTCCAACTATTCTGCTCTTTGCTCGCGCCAAACATGACAAGCAAGAGACAGGTAAAGCCCATTTGCCTTCAACCGTTTTTGCTTC
>DPLM01000128.1:0-2608 GCA_003541985.1 Deltaproteobacteria bacterium
CGACCCGCTATCGACTTGCTCGGCTGGATCCGTGGGAGGGTAATGTCCTTACCCTAGACCAATTTCGCCAGCAGTTCACCCTTGATCTGCACCTGCTGACTAATATTGAACTGCAGCTAGGAGTAGGTAAAGTCACTCGTCGCAAGATCACCTTGAATGATGCACCTTTGGAAAATGAGTTGGGCAAGGTAGATGTGGACGACAGTGATCTCAACCAACTGGGAGCTAGCTTGATCATAAACTTCTGAAAGTTTTACAGCCTGATCGACTTGCTAAGCAACCCACAATGAAGATAAGTTGTGGGAGTTTTTTGAATCTCTTCAATAACCCCCATCCAGCCTAAAAAAAGAGAGACATCATGGGAATGTTCGACAACCTCGACAACCAACCTTCAAAGCAAACTCCAACCCCACAAAAAAAAGGTGGTGGGGACATTGATTGGAAAGCAGAATTGCTCTCTTGGAAAGGAGCATTGGGTGTTGTGGTGCTACTGGGAGTGGGTTGGCTGATCTTTGGAGGGAGTGACCCAGATCGCAATGATGTCGTCAACTACAGCAACAGCAATGTACCGATTGGTGTGAGCGATACCTTGAACGAAGAAGCTGTGAATCGACTTGGAGTGGATTTGACCGATAATCTCGATCCACAACTGATACCGGTAGTTGTGGCAGAGGCAATGAAGGAAGTAACGGAAGCTGGGGTCAGTGAAGCAGATTTTATTCCTTCACTGGTCAGTAAAATTTCCAACAAGATTCGGGATATCAGCACAATTGATTTGAACGCAGATGGTCTGGCCGACCCGATCCTTGTAATGCCGGCAAGTGCCTCGTCTGATCAGGAATTCATCCAATTCTCGATCAAGGTGCCTGATCCAGCCGAAGTAAGTGAATTACCACCTGGGAGTGACCAGGAGGCCTGGCGAGATATCGCTGAGAACAAGTCTATTGAGATCATGACAGCCTCAGCTACAAAGAATGCCCAGGATGAGCTTTCTATGCAGTCGGCACCTAACCCTCAGATGTACAATTCCAGTCCAGCGCCTTATTATCACTATTCTTCCCCAGGACTGGGAACGATTCTGTTGACCTCAATGATGATGAGTGCGCTATTCTCCCCCCCTATGGGATATGGAGGATACTATGGTGGTCCTCCAAGAAACGTATCAACAGTTCAAAGCCAGCGCTCAGGTGCCACTTCATCCATGGCTTCTTCTAATCCATCACAAAATACTGTGAAGAACAGCAAGGGACAGTCGGTTGGTCAATCAAATTTCAAGAAAGTTCCACCCAAGTCACTGAATCAGGTAAAGACGGCTCAATTTCGTTCCAAGAGCAATGCAGCAACGACCAATCGATCTGGTGGGTTTGGTAGCGCAAAAAAATCTGGTTCCAGTGCAGTACAAAAACCAAGAGTTTCAGCACCCCGGAGAACCATGCCCAGGCGTAGATCTGGTGGATTTGGTAGGAGAAAACGCTAATCTCAGTTGATGGGCTCCTGTGCGTCTGGAGGATTTTCTGGAGCCTTTGCCTGACGTTCCTGTACACTTCGAGTCAGTACTTCAGCCAAGCGCAGAGCCTCCCGTTCGGTCATTTCGATGGAGGTGACTTTCAGAACTCTCCCCATTCTCGACTTGATTGAGAGTTGAACGCCTTCCTTACTCGGACCAACCTCGAATTCGAAGTCAATTTCCATAACTTTTCTTCCAGGAAACAGATTGCAGCAAAACGACTGCCTCCGCCGCGATACCCTCTTCGCGCCCCACAAACCCTAGGCGTTCTGTAGTGGTCGCTTTAACTGAGATTTGTCCTACAGAGACTTGAAGATCTTCTGATAGATTTTTACACATCTCCTGAATGTAAGGACGCAACTTTGGGCGCTGGGCTCTTATCGTACAGTCTAAGTTGCCTACTGTGAAGCCAATTTCGCGAACATTTTCATGCACGTGACGCAACAGTTGGCGGCTATCTGCCCCTCGATAGCGTTCATCAGAATCGGGAAAGTGCTGACCAATATCTCCCAAGGCCAGGGCGCCTAAGAGAGCATCCATCACTGCATGGAGCAAGACATCTGCATCAGAGTGTCCCTGCAATCCTTTCTCATGCGGAATTTTCAGTCCTCCAAGGATGAGCGGTCGTCCTTCCACCAGAGCATGAACGTCAAAGCCGGTACCAATGCGCCACATTCCCTGACTCAATATCTCGGAGGTTCCTGGGCACTAAGCCACCCAAGAGCCAAGGCAACAATCATTGCCAAAGAACTGAGCAGATCCCCCGTTGCCAAGTACCAGATCACCAGAAAAGCCACAGGAGCCCCGTATCGGAGGGGTGGGCTCCTGCGAAAGATTCGGACAATTTGACCGAAGGCTCGGTTGGCGTCATTGAAAAGGTTTTCCATGCTTCTCCTGTTACCATTGCTTGAGGACACACTGGAGGTCCTGCTGTACCAATTGATGGAAGAGGGCGTTGTGTCCCAGAGCGGGACTGACCCGATGTCGCGCTTCGTGGACCAGTGTTTCTAGTAAAATGGCGCGTTTGGGGATAGTACCGAGCCAGAAGTTCGAACGATGCACCCGAATTTGTTCTTCCCCCCAGTACACTCCTGCTTCACC